>JAJYFI010000032.1 GCA_021790955.1 bacterium
GGATGAGATCGTTCAGGGAATAGGAGCGGCCGTTCGCGATGTTGTAGGCCCGGCCGACGCCTTTTGGGGCCTTGAGAGCGAGAAGGTTGGCGTAGACGACGTTGCGGATGTGGGTGAAGTCGCGGCTCTGCTTTCCGTCCCAGTGCAGCTCCAAGGGCTCCCCGCGCCAGGCCTGCTCCATGAAGCGCGGGATCACGGCGGAATAGAGGGACTCGGGGTCCTGCCGCGGGCCGAAGACGTTGAAGTAGCGCAGGCTCACCGTCGGCAGCCCGTAGGTCTTGGAGAAGAGGACGCAATAGTGCTCGCCGGCGAGCTTTGAGGCGGCGTAGGGGGAGAGAGGCGAGGTCAGGTCCGTCTCCTTCTGGGGGAAGCGCTTCGAGTCGCCGTAGACCGAGCTCGACGAGGCGTAGACGACGCGGCCGACCTTGGCTTCCTTGGCGGCCCAAAGAAGGTTCAGGGTCCCGGTGCTGTTCGATTCATGGCTGTCGATAGGGTTGTCGACCGATTTCGGCACGGAACGCAGTGCCGCCTGATGGAAAACGACCTTGACGCCGGAAACGGCCCGGCGGCAATCCTCGATCGAACGGAGGTCCCCCCGGAGGAATTCGACTTTATCCTTGAAGGAAGACATATGCTCGATCTTGCCGGTGGAGAGATTGTCGAGGACGCGCACGGCGACGCCTGCAGAGACCAGGGCTTCGGCGATATGGGAGCCGATGAAGCCCGCGGCTCCGGTCACGAGCGCCGGGCCGTCGGAGGGGGAAACGAGGCCTTTCGGCAGGGGCAGCGGCGTCTTGGATGACATAAAATCCATTCTATCATTTGGCGATTCCAAAGGTCCTACGAGTCCTGGGCCATTTAGCCCTTGGTAAGGGCCCGCCGATCCGCTATATTTAAGGAACATGAAACGCGCGCAGACGGCGCTCCTGCCGTGGGTCGCGGGCATCGTCCTAGCGTTTCCATTTCAGGCTTTTTCTAACGCCGCGGATTCCGGAAGCGCCTGGACGAAGGCCAGCGTCGACGAGGCCTACTCCGACGACGACCTGACGACGAGCGAGAAAACCAATTTCGGCTTCAATTTCCAGAACTCCGGCATGCGCGGCTGCGATCGCTTTCCCTATCTCTTCAACACGATTCCCGTCTCCTACGCCATCCCCAAGATCATGGGAGCCAACTCCCTCATCACGAATCTGGCGGGGAGCGGCACCCGGAAGTTCCTCCGGGATCCTCAATACGGCCGCCTCTTTCTTGACGACGAAATCAACCTGAACCCCACCCTGGGTCCGAGCCGGGAGTTCGCGACTCCCATCAAGGGGCTGCCGCTCTCCTTTTTCGGGACGGTGAATTTCAACGGCACCTCGGGGGTCGCGCGGCCGCTTCCCAACCAGGACTCCTGCAAAGAGATCAGGCAATACATGAAGGTGTGGGATTTCAAGCTCGTGCTCCCCTTGTCGGGCTCGCGCATCGCCGCGATGCTGCCGGGGGAGATTTGGAGGATTCCCGCCACCTTCACGATCCGCATCGGGCCCTCGGCCGGCTATTCGGTGACGAACTCCGTCTCGGGAGCTCTCCTCTCGGGAGCGGCCCAGCAGGCCCTCATGCAGGGCGTCAACGTGGTGGTGTCGATTTCCGGGAGCACCCAAAAGTCGGCCACGGTCACGCTGCGCCGCTTGGATGAGAACTCGCTGCGGGTGCGCGTGAGGCTCGGCCGCGCGAGGATTCTCGACGCCAACGGCACGGTCTTCGCGGGGGCGCCCGTGGTCGGCATGAGCCAGTCTCTCATCGGAGGCCTCGTCGCGCATCTCTCGAAGACCATCGCCCCCGGCGTCGCTTCCTATATCTCCCAAGAGCTGCTCCTCATGCTGAGCGGCCAGTTGACCCTCGACCGGTCGTACACGGCCGGGGATACGGCGGTCCTCGAATACGTGCTCAATCCTCATAACGCGGAGCAGATGGATATCCTCGCGCGGCTCCTGCGCGGCGACCTCAACGTCTTCAAGCAGCTCGTCCATTTCTCGAGGCTCCCCAAGCCCTCTTCATCCGCCTCGGACGACACGGATCTGGCGCAATTGTCGGCCCTCGAGAAGCAGCATTCGCGGGCTCTGGGCCAGAAGCCCAGCTACTCCGGCCTCACGGCGGTCCGCGCCGCCATGTCCCAGATCTCGGGCGGCTTGCCGTTTATCGGGAATTTCTCCTGGAGCCGCGGCCATGACGAGTCGAGCTTCCTCGACAAGCGAGCGGAGGGTTACAACCGCTACCACGTCTACGACGCCTCGCGCCAGAAGAACTGGGGCCTTTTTTACATACCCTTCGCCGGCACCGTCTCGCTGAGAAGCCACAGCCAGAGCATCCAGGCTTTTTCCTCCAAAGACAGCTCCGGCTCTTCCGTCGGCGCCTCGGTGCTCTTCGTCGACCAGCACGGCGCCTTGCGCCGGGTGGGCAAGAGGACGGCGGGAGCCCTCGAGGAGTACAACGGGATCATGCGCTACGTCGGCGCGCACGGCTCGGGAGTCGACCGCAAGATGGAGATTCCGGTGCCGAACGTGCTGCCCTCGAGCGGAACAGGCGTGGTCAAGAGATCGAACATGAACTTCTCCCTTTATATGTCCTCGACGGCGGTGGGCTCCATCCTCAAGGCCTCCGCCGTCGAGGTGATGGCGGCCTATCGCAACGCCTTCCCGGAGCGAGAGACTTCCCGCGCGGGGCTGATGGGGCGCCTGGCTCAGGCCGCAGACGGTCTCCTCAACCGCCGCAGCGACAAGAAAATGACGCGCTTGGCGGGAGACATCGAGAAGGCCGGAGAGGGCTCCGATCAGGACGCGCGGCTGGCGGCCTTCGCCAAGATCGTCTCGGGCAAGGGCAAAAGCAAGATGGGGTTCAAGGACGTTTTCCGGGTGCTCGTCCAGTTCGCCGATCCGACGGAGATCGCGGGGGAGCTTCTCATGACCGTGGCCACGAAGATGGGCGAGGCGAACAGCGGGGAGTCCCATCTCGTCTACAATCCGGATCTTCTCCACAGCCAATCCGTCAAGAGTTTCGCCAAGACCAAGTACCGCTACATCCCGCCCCAGCCGCTGACGGACTAGAGGTTCCAGCCTTTCTCGGGGAACCACTCGGACTCCCAGTTGCGCTCCTTCTCGCGCTGGGCGGCGCCGGGCTGGGTCAGGCTGCCGTAGCGCAGGGTCACGGTGAACTTCACTTCCTCGACGCCCGGGCGGAAGATGAAGTTCAACTGGGTCATGAAGTCGTGCCAGAGCTTGCGGATCGCGAGCTCCTTGTCGAAGAGCTGGAACTTCCCCATGCGCACGAACGCGTTGGGGGTCGTGCCCGCCTCGCGGAGCGTTCCCACCACCTGCCAGGTCCCGCTCGAGGGGCGCCAGCCGAACTGGAGGTTGGCGACGTAGGAGGAGCTCTCACCGACGTCGTAGCCCACGCTCGCGTTGATGAAGGTTTTCGAGAGCTGGCCCCAGGTGGCGTCCGCCAGGAAGTTTTGATTGCCGTAAGCGACGGTGTAGGCGTCGTGCAGCGTGAAGGTGAGATTCGGGTTCGCAAGGTAGGTCGCGTCGATCGTCACGGGCTCGATGCGCTGCTTCGTGGTGAGGGTCTGGTCTCGGTAATGCGCGAAATTGTAGCCGGAGACCGCGCGGAAGGTCGTGTTCATCCCGATGATTTTGAAATACTCGACGCTCGCCATGTTCGCCTCGACGCCGTAGTCCTCCGCGGAGGAGTCCGTCAGGAAGGAATTCGCCATCTGGCGGCCGCGGTAGATGTCGATCAAGTCCAATTGGCCGGCGGACCCGTTATAGCGCAGATCGGCCTTGGCGCTGTAGCGGCCCACGAAGGCGTTCGTGCTTGCCGTGACGGTCCCGTTTTCGCCTGGCGAGTACGCCTGCCCGTAATAGCCCGCCGTGTAGCCCAGCGTCGGCAAGAAGCTCAAGTGCCGCGTGAGGATGAATTCCTTGTCCCCTTGCCAGGAGACGTTCGCGTCCCTTTGCGTGAGCCCGTTGTTGTAGATGTCGAGCTGAGAGTTCGGGATCGTCGCGTACCAGGGGGTCGGCGTCATCGCGCCCTGCTGGGGGAGGCCCAGGTTGTAATTGTTCTCGACATGGGCCGAGAAGAGGTTGACCCAGGGGATGTCCTTGAATTTCAAGGCTGTCGTCTGGAAGTCGCCGGCGAAGGTGTCCTGCACGCGCTGGAAAGCGAGCCCCACCGGGTTGTCCTGGCGCGAATAGCTCAAGCGCGCGACATAGGCGCCTGTCGTGTAGTAGATCGAGCCGTCGGTGAGAAGGTAGGGAGCGATCGGAAAAAGATTGGAGCGCATGTAGTCGTTGGCGAAGTTCGGGTCGGATTGCTTCTGGATGCGGGCCTGGAAGGCGGCATTTTTGCTCAGCTTCTGGTAGGTGTCGGCGATCATCGCCCAGCGGTTGTTCGTGAGGCCCTGCTCCCCGAATTGGTTGTCGGTCTTCCCCATTTCGTTGATGTGGTAGAGGTAGATCGACGTGCGGTGGTTGTTCCCCTGATGCTGGTTGAAGGAGAGGCCGTAGCCCAGGCCTTCGTTGGTGTACTCGTCCAGGAGGGTGCGCATGTAGACTTGAGAGCTGAAATGCATCGTGAGCATCCCATGGACGGCGTAGCCGTTCCTGGGGTCGTAGCCGGGCATGACCATCGGCTGGAGGAAGGGCGTCTCGCCCGCGGGGACGATGGACTTGTAGAAATAGGGGAAATAAAAAAGGGGCGTCTGGCCGAGGTAGAAGACGGCGTTGCGGGCGAGGAGATAGTGCTTGGGAAAGACGGTGAGCTTGGAGGCGTGAAGGTGGTAATGCGGTTTGGGGGTGAGGTCGCAGCTGGTGAAGTCGGCGTCCGAATATTCGACGTGGCGGTCCGAAAAAAGGACGCTCTTGGGCGCATGGACGCGCCAGAAGCCCGAGCCCGCGGAGGCGTTTTCGACCGTGCCGGAACGGGTCATGAAGTCGAAGGTCCCGGGATTGCCGGCGACGGCGTTTTCTCCATCCGTGAGAAAAAAGGGTCCCGCCGACCAGCAGACGCGGCGCTGGGTGTCGATCCAGAGATCGTCGGCTTTTATCGTCCACGTGGACTCCGTGACCTTGGCGCGGCCGTTCAGGTGGACGAGCGCGGTCGTGCTGACGTAGTCGACATGGTCCGCCGAGAAGTCGATCCGGGGCGTTGAGCTCGAGTAGGCGGGGCCCGGCGGCAGGGGGAAGTCCGGGGCGTCGGAGAGGTCCTGGGCGGCCAACGGTGCGCAGAAAAAAAACGCCGCCGCGAACAGCCCGATGGACCGTGGCAAAGCGCGGTAAGGTTAGCCTGCGCTTTCTCGTTTGTCAATAACTCTATATAGATAAATAAACTTCGCGAAAATAAAACTCGCGAAGATGTGCCGAGCGCCAGGCTTAACGGGGCCTTACCAGACCCGGCATTCGGGATGGCGGACCATGGGGACGTTGGAGGGGCAATGGAAGGCCTCTTGAAACTCGGTCATGTTCATGAGCACGCCGTTGACCCGGTCGCGCCCCGGAGAGTGCGGGTCGACGCGCGCCTGGAGAACCGCCGCCTGGGCGGTCTTGTTCTCGCACCAGATTTGGGCGTAGCTGACGAAAAAGGCCTGCTCGGGGCTCCATCCCCCCTCGGGGGCTCGGGCCAGGGAGCCGGGCCGGGAGGACTTGAGGGCCCGGAGCGCGATGCGGACGCCGCCGTTGTCGGCGGTGTTTTCTCCCAACGTGAGCTTCCCGTTCACATGCACGCTGCCCGTGGCGATGAAGCTGGAGTATTCCTTGACGAGGCAGTCGGCGCGTTTTTGAAAGGCCTTGGCGTCCTTTTTCGTCCACCAATCCCGGCGGTTGCCATCGGCGTCGTATTGGCGGCCTTGGTCGTCGAAGCCGTGCGTCATCTCGTGGCCGATGACGGCCCCGATCCCGCCCAGATTCTGGGCCGTCGAGAATTTGTCCGAATAGAAGGGCGGCTGGAGGATGCCCGCGGGGAAGTTGATGTTGTTTTGCTGCGGGTCGTAGTAGGCGTTCACGGTCGGCGGCGTCATGTCCCAGTCATTTTTGTCGACGGGCCGGCCGATCTTGTTGAGGGTCCTCCTGGTTTCAAAGAGCGTGGCGCGGCGGATGTCGCCGACCAAGTCGTCGGGAGAGATCGCCACCGAGGAGTAGTTCTTCCACTTGGCGGGATAGCCGATCTTGTTCGCGATGGCGTCGAGCTTGGCTAGAGCCCGCTTCTTGGTCTCGGGGGTCATCCACGGGAGGTCCTTGAGATCGCCTTCGAACGCGGCTTCAAGGGCCTTCACCATCGCCAGGGCGGCCTTCTTTTCCTTGGGCCTGAATTTGACTTTGGCGTAGGCGCGGCCGAGGGCGTCGCCCAGACTTCGGTCGGTCAGATCCACGCAACGCTTCCAGCGGGGGGATATCTCCTTCTGGCCGGAGAGGGTTTTCCCGAAGAAGGCGAAGTTCTCGTCGACCAGGCTCTTGGAGAGCAGCGGCGCGAAGGCGTGGACGGCCCGCCAGCGCAGATACGCCTTCCAGTCGTCGAGGGGGACGCTTTTCATCATGGCGTCCATTCCCTTCATGAAGCCCGGCACCGCGACGTTGAGGCTTGAGAAGGCGGGGGCGCCGAGGGCCTTGAGATAGGCCTGCCAGTCGAAGCGCGGCGTCTCCTGCATGAGATCGGAGAGCCTCGTCATGTGGTAGACCTTGGCGGGATCGCGCCTCTCGACGTTTCCCATCGAAACCTTGGCGAGGTCCGTCTCAAAGGCGAGAGCGCGGGCGGCGTCCAGGGATGCCTGGGAGGCGGATTCCCCCGACAGCTCCAGCATCTTTTGGACGTGAGCCCGGTATTGGTCGAGGAGCTTTCGCGAGTCGGGGTCCGTCTTGAGGTAATAGTCGCGCTCGGGGAGGCCGAGGCCGCCTTGGTCCGCGGCGGCGATCTCCATCTTGGCGTTCATGTCGTCGGGCTGGGAGCCGAAGCTGAAGAGCGCGCCGACGCCGTCGAGGTGGAGCCGCGCGATCTCGGCCGGGATGGCGGAGGCGTCCTTAAGGGCCGCTATCTCGTCAAGTTCGCGTTGAATCGGCTGGACGCCGGCCGCGTCAGCCTTGGCCTCGTCCATGCAGGAGGAGTAGAGATCGCCGATTTTCCGCGTATCCGGCGCCTTGCCAAGCCCGGGCCGGGAGGCTTTCTCGAGGATATGCTGAAGAACCGCGCGGTTCTGCTCCGCGAGCTCCGAAAACGTGCCCCATCGCGACTTGTCGGCGGGAATGGGGTTGTGCGCCATCCAAGGGCCGCAGGCGTAGCGATAAAAGTCGGCGCAGGGATCGACGGCGGGATCGACCGGCATCAGTCCCCGGCCTCCGCGGATGGAGCTCCCGCGCGGAAAGCTCCCAAGAGATTTCGCGGCCCCCGCCGCGGCGCCCGAGCGGGCGAACGCCTGATGTTGAATCGCGATGGTTGCGACGACAAGAGCCGCGCCTAGAAGCGGCGCTGAATTTGATCGAGGCATGGTGGCCGATTTTCCTGGGGGAAAACGCACCGACGGCCCAGAGTTTATGAGTCCCTCTCGCCGCGTGTCAAGCGACGAGAAGCGATTCAGGAAGGGAAGATCGCCGGAGCCCGCCCGCGATGAGAGCGAGCGCTCTCGAAACGAGATAAAAAGATCCACAGACGACGGCCGCGGGGGGGCCGGGTGATCGCAGCCAACGCCCAAAGGCTTCGTCAAAGTCGGGGCGGACCGACGCCGGGACCCGCGGCGCGAAGCGTTGGAGAAGGCCGCCGGTGACGCCGGCCGCCAAGGCCCGGGCGCCCGGCGGTTGGGTCGCCGTCGCGCGTCGCATCAGAGGCGCCAGGATCGAGACGACGGCGGCCGCGTCCTTGCCGCGATTAAAACCCAGAAACCAAAGGACTTCTTGGCCGGCGCAAGGGGACTGCCGCCACGTCGCTTCGAGGTTGCGGGCCGCCTCGACGTTGTGGGCGCCGTCGAGGACGAGGATTTTGCCCATGGTTTCAACGACTTGGAATCGCCCCGGCCACGCGAGATCCGCCATTCCACGCCGGAGGGCTTCCGGCGTGATTTGACGCCGGAAGCCCTCCGGCAGGCTCTCGAGAACTGAGGCCGCCAACGAGGCATTGCGGCTCTGGCGCTCCCCGAGAACGGAAACCATGATTGTCGAGCCGTCCGGCCGGCGCAATTCCTGGCGGTTTTTCATCCACTCGACGCGGCGGCAGACCCAGGTATCACGAACGAGGCGCAGGGCGGCTCCCAGGCGCCTGGCTTCCTTGTCGAGCGCCTCCATCGCCTCCGGAGGAAGCTCGGGGCAAAAAGCCGGAGAGCCTGGCTTGAGGACGCCGGCTTTTTGCCGGGCGATCGCGGCAAGCCCGCGGCCCAGCTTCTTCGCGTGGTCGTGGTCGACGGACGTCACGACGCTGGCCAGGGCCGCCTCGAAAACATTCGTCGAGTCGTTCCGGGCTCCGACGCCGGCTTCGACGACGGCGACGTCGACTTGCCGTTCGGCGAAGCGCATGAAAGCGGCCGCCGTTAAAAGCTCGAAATAGCTTAAGGCCGTCGCGCCCTCCTTCTCGAGGAGAACGGCGACCAGGCGGCTCAGGTCCGGCTCGTCGATGAATCGGCCGTTGAGCCGGATGCGTTCGGCGACGCAGGACAGATGAGGGGACACGTAGAGCCCCGTCTTGAAGCCGGCGTGCCGCAAGACCGACTCCAGCATCGCGGCGACGGAGCCCTTCCCATTGGTGCCCGCCACATGGATGACGGGAAAGCCGCGCTGGGGGTCTCCCAGGCGCGAGAGGACTCTCTTAAACCGATCCAAGTCGGAGGGAATGTCGGACTCGCCGCGCGCTTCCAGCGCCAGAAGCGATGAGGGGCGGTTCAAGAGCGAATTCGGCGGACGCGGGCGCCCAGCAGGCGAAGCCGCGCTTCAAGCCGTTCGTAACCGCGGTCGATGTGGTAGACGCGATCGATCACGGTTTGCCCGCGTGCCGCGAGGCCGGCGACGACGAGGGCGGCGCCGGCCCGCAGATCCGAGGCCATGACGGGAGCGCCATTGAGGGACTCGACGCCATCGATGCGCGCTTTCTCGCCGTTGACCTTGACGCGGGCCCCCATGCGGCCGAGCTCCGCGGCGTGGAGCATCCGTTTCTCAAAGATCGTCTCGCGCACGACGCTTCTGCCCCGCGCCAGGCTCATGAGGGCCATCCAGGGCGGCTGGAGATCGGTCGGGAATCCCGGATGAGGCGCCGTCGCGATGGAAGCGGGACGCGGACGTCCTTTCATGCGAAGCCCGATCGAGTCCTTGTCGATCCGGATTTCGGCGCCCGCGCGCTTCAAGGCGGCGATGAGGGCCGCGAGGTCCGCGGGCCGGGCTCTTTCCAGGACGATGCTTCCCCGGGTCGCGGCGGCGGCGATCAGGAAGGTGCCGCTCTCGATCCGATCCGGCGGGATGTCATAGCGAACGCCTTGCA
>JAJYFI010000033.1:0-952 GCA_021790955.1 bacterium
CGCCCCCCTCGGGCTCCTGCTTTTCCTCGATGTTCACCTCCGCCCCGGGCTTCTCCCTCAAGGCCTGGACGTACTGCCGGAAAAAGCGCGCGAGCGGCCCGAAAAGGAAAAACAGGAAGAGGAGGAGCAGCAGGGCGTAAAGAAGCGGCAGGTAGACCTGGGGCTTCTTGATATCGTCGTGCCAGTCGATCTTGATCGTGCTCGAGTTGAAGGGCGTCGCCCGGAAAAAGACGTCCTCGGGCTTGAGGTGGTATTCCGCCATGGCGTCGACGACGCGGGAGCGGACCAAGTCCTGCTCGGTCTTCGTCTTGAGCACCGCATCGTCGTGGATGATCATCACCTGGAGCTTCTTGAAGACCGGGATGACGGCGTAGCGTTCCTCCTGGAGCCCCTTGACCTGCTGGGCCTGCTGGGCTTGCGCCGCAGCCGGCGGCTGGGGAGGGGCCTTGCCGCCCGAGATCGTCTTCGGCCTGGGGATGCCGGGCATGATGAAGATCGTCTGGGGGCCGGCGCTCTTGGCCCCCTCTTTCTCCTTGTAGCGCTCGGCCAATCCCATCCCGGAGCGCGAAGACTCCTCGCTCTGGATCTTGACCTCCATCTCGACATCCACGAAGACCTTGGCTTTGCCCTTGCCCAGGATCGGGTCGAGGATGTCCTCCTGGATCTTCTGCTCCGCCTCGTCCTTGATGCGGCTCTGTTCCTTGAGAAGGGCGATGTCCGGGGGCTGGATGACCGCCGACGCCGCGGTCGAGAAGGCCGCCAGGACGCAGAAAAGCGCTTTTTGCCATTTCCTCTTCATTACCTGAAGACGCCTCAATCGGTAAGTGTAAAGAGAACGCGTGAAATTTTCAATACACGATTTGACGGCCGCCTTCCGGGGCCTCATTTGGGCATGTTCTCCAGGAACTGCCTCACTTCCTTGTTGCTCGGATCGAGCTCCAGCACCTTCTTC
>JAJYFI010000033.1:962-9392 GCA_021790955.1 bacterium
AAAATTTTCAAGACAAGACATAAAACTCTTTAAGCCCCTCATTTGCGCACGGAGTCCATGAACTGCCGGACTTCCTTGTTGTTGGGGTCCAGCTCCAGCACTTTCTTCCAGACCGCCATGGCCTTCTCCTTGTCGTTCATCATATAGAAAGCGCTCCCCATCATCTCGAGGGCCGTCACGTTGTTGGGCTCGATGTCCAGGATATCCTGGGCGCGGCGCACGGCGAGGCTGTACTGGCCCTGGTACACCGCCTGCCGCGCGTCGTAGACCTTCTGGTCCACCCAGGTGAAGATCCCCGGGCCCTCGACGCGCCGGGTGATCTCGACGGCGGCCTCCTTTTCGACCATATTGAGCAGGCCCAGGAGCTTCTCGTCCTTGGGGTTCTTGTTGTAGGCGTAGCGCAGGTCGTTGATCGCGGCGTGGATGTCGATGCCCTGGACGTAGGCGATGGCGCCTTTGCGGGTGAAGAGCTGGTACTCCTGGCTCCCCATCGCCTGGGGGACGAAGTCGGTCACCGCCATGAGGCGGGCGAGAAGCGCCTTCACCTTCTGGTTCGACGGATCGGCCTGGAGCGCCTGGCGGAACTTCTGCCCCGCGAGCGCGAAATCGCCCCGGCTGAACGCGTCGAAGCCCTGGCGCAGGAAGTTCTGGACCGCCCCCTTCGTCATGTTCGCCGTCGACTCGCCGAAGCGGAAGGTGAGAGACGCCCTCGTGCTCGCCCCCAGGGTCTGAAGGCCCTCGGCGATGTCGATCATCAGGTTGGAGAACCTGAAGCCGAAGCCGAAGTCCGTCTCCTGGATGCCGGGAAGCCCCATGAGCCCGAAGCGCGCCGCGAACCAGTGCGCGACCCAGTACTCTCCGCCGAAACGGATGTCGTTGCCGCCCGTGAGGTACTCGTTCAGGTCGAGGCCCAGCGTGAGCTTGTCGTGGAAGAGATGGACCGCGTTGCCGATGTTGAGGATCGGCGGCAGCTTGTCCGCCGTGTCCCCCGCCCCCTCCTCGAAGACGTTCTGGAAGTCGACGCCCAGATTGTAGAGCCCGAAGCGGCGCATCATGCCGAGGTTGACGGTCGCGAAATGGTCGGAGGAGCCGTCAAGGTTGCGGGAGAGGTAGTCGAGGGTCGCGCCGAAGTTCGTCTTGTCCGTGACAGCCTTGCCCCAGGCGAGCGCCAGGGCCTGCTGCGTGGCCGAGAAGGTGCCCCCGCTCGTGATCGAAGTGGCGGTCCCGTTCGAGTCGAAGGCGGCGTTGACGGCCTCGAAGCCCGACGCGGAGAGCTGGGCCACGTCCACGCCGAACGTCCCGGAGTTCTTCGTCGGCTGGGCGTAACCGAGGTAGAGAAGGCTTGACTGCGCGTAGAGCGCGGCGTCCATGGCGGTCGCTTCCTTGCGCTGGAGTTGGGCCAGGCCCGCGGGATTCCAGAAGGCGGCGCTGGCGTCGTCGGAAATCGCGTAGAAGGCGCCGCCCATTCCCAAGGCCCTGGCGCCGACGCCGAAGTTCAGGAAGGCGCCCGGCTGGCCGCCGGTTTGGGCGAAGGCGGGGCGGGAGGACGCGAGAAGCGCGAATATAAAATAAGAAGCCGCCACGGCGACGCGCCACATCGCCGCGGCCGACAGCCTGCGACGCCTGGGGACAAAGCCCCAAGGTGCAATTTGGGCCATTACGTTCGGCAACCAGACGCTCCCCTGCGGGAGTCATGGCTTTGCGCCTCCGCCTTGCGGCGGATTTGCCTTTATCGCCTGCCTCGGAGAGTCTTCCGGCTACGCCCCGGGGGCCAACCCCGTCCCCCCTATAGCCTTTCTCCAGGCAAGATGACGCCGAAGTATAACAGGAAAAGCTTGATTGTCAATACCTTTCGTAATTTGTCATTCTATGGGGCCGGATGCCTGGCCGGGAGCCATTTTCAGGGGCGAGGTAGCTCAGTGGTAGAGCACCGGTCTGAAAAACCGGGTGTCGTCGGTTCGATCCCGACCCTCGCCACACTCTCCGGCCGAAAAGAAAGGCCCCCCGCCCGGGCGGGGGGCCTTCTTAATAACGGCGGATTAACGCAGAAGCTTCTTCGCGTCGATCATGCCGAAGCCCTGCTGATTCTTGGTCAAACCCTTAAGCGGCGTCGCAGCCGCCTGAAGCCGGGCAAGAACCTGGCCGAAGCCCGCGGCGCCCTGGCTCACCGCCAAGGCCGCCAGAGCCGCGACGTGCGGGGAAGCCATCGACGTCCCCGAGGCCATGGCAAAACCGCCCTTCATCCAGGTCGAGATGATCTTGTCTCCCGGGGCGATGAAGCGCACTTGAGGGCCGCGGCTTGAGAAGCTGGTCACTTGGTCGGCAGCGTCGCTCGCCCCAACCGCGATCACCTCGGGGTAGGCCGCGGGGTAGCCGACGGCCTTGCCCGTGTTGCCGGAGGCCGCGATCGGCACCACACCGTGCTCCTCGGCATATTTCACGGCCCTTTCCTCCGCCACGGCGGGGGTGTCCGAGCCCAAGCTCAGGTTCATCACGTTGGCCTTATGATCGGCGCACCACATCATGCCGCGCACGATGTCGCTTAAGCGACCCTGGCCTTGGGCGTTCATGACCTTCACGGCGTAAATGCTGACCTGGGGCGCGACGCCGACCACGAGGGTGGGTTTCCCCTGCACGGCGGCGGCGTAGCGGCCGGTCGCCGCGATGGTGCCGGCCACGTGCGTCCCGTGCCCGTTGTCGTCGGTGAAATCGTCGGTCCCCGCGATGATGTTCGCGCCTCCCGCGATGACCCCCGCGAGGTCGGGATGGGTGGGATCGACCCCGGTGTCGACGACGCACACCTTGACGCCCGCGCCCTTCGTCACCGGCCAGGCGGCGGGGGCGTTCACCCGCGCGATCCCCCACGGCAACTGGGGCTTGGCGTTGCCGCCCCCGGGAGCCGGCTTGGGGCCCGGCGCCTGGCGGTTGTCGGGCCCGGGCTTCATCGTCCGGCCGGAAAGCGGGGTCACGCCGAGATCCCCCAGCGAGGCGCCTTCGAGGAACGGCGTCTGCTGAAATGACGCGCCGTTAAGCCAATTCGTCCAGAAATCCTCCTCGATCTGGACGTCGTCGGAAGAGACCCCCTCCTCCTTCGAAAGCATCGTGGAAACGGACCGGACTTGGACCTGGGAGGTCTCGGCCGTGTCGGGAACCTCGACGACCTGGGCCATGTACTCGCTCCCGCCGGAGGGATCGATGATGTCGAAAAGCTTGCTCGCCCGTAGGCGCTGCAGGACGCGATCCCTCAATGACTTCGGCGCCGTGCCCCGCCGGTAGCTGATGATCATGCGCCGAGCATGCGCCGGGGGCGACAACAAGACGAGGACGGCCAGAAGTCCCGAGATCGCCTTCAACAGGCCCAAGCGCCGACTGTTGTCTTTCCTCATGGCCAATTCTTTGCGCCTCCTTGATATCACCGGTTTATGCGCCGCGCAGAATCTTCGCCCCGCCATACCGAGACATTGTACTCACCGTGACGCAAATCCGGCGAGGAGCCAAGGACCCAGC
Source organism: bacterium (assembly GCA_021790955.1). Classification (GTDB taxonomy): domain Bacteria; phylum Elusimicrobiota; class Elusimicrobia; order UBA1565; family UBA9628; genus JAJZAK01. The sequence goes on from JAJYFI010000033.1 coordinate 4,470, forward strand.
GCGCCGGTGGGACCAAAGGCCCACCCTGCTCCCCCCGCACGTGGAAAACTTGAGCCATTTTTGGGATACTTTTTGAGCCCCCATGACCCTCAAGCCAGGGAAAACCTCGGACGCCCTCGAGCTCCTCGTCGAAGCGGGAAGATTTTTGAGCTCCAAGCTCGACGTCGAGGACGTCTTTCAGGAGGTCCTTCGTCTTTCGACGCGGATCGTCTCCGCGAGCACCGCCTCCCTCCTTCTTTACGACGAAACGAGCCGCGAGCTCTATTTCGACGTGGCGCTGGGGCTTCCCGCCGAGCTCCTCGACCTGCGCTTCAAGCTCGGAGAGGGGATCGCGGGCATCGTCGCCCTGGGCCGCAAGCCGTTCGTCGTCGACGACGTCCGAAGCACCACCCTGTGGAACTCGCAAGTCGACGAGAAATCGGGCTTCACCACGCGCTCGATGCTCGCCGTCCCCATGGTCTTTCAAGGAAAGCTCGTCGGCGTCCTTGAGGCCGTCAACAAGATCGAGGGCTCCTTCGGCCCGGCGGACGTCGCCGCCCTCGAGGCCCTGGCTCTCCAGGCCGCGATCGCGATCGAGAATGCGCGGCTTTTTTCCAGGCTCCAGGAGGAGAAATCGAAGCTCGACAGCGTCTTCCTGGAGATGGCCGACGGGGCAATCCTGGCCGACGAGAAAGGCCGCGTCCTGCTCGCCAACCCGGCCGCCGTCCGCCTGACCCAGGGCCCCCAGGCGCCGCTGGAATCGCTCAGCCAGGTCTTCGACGGCTTCCAGACGGTTCCAGCGTTGGAAGAATTGACGGGCTCCCGCTCCTTCCAGGCCCTTGACTTCACGGCCGAGCGCGAAAAGCCCAAGACGCTCGTCCTGGCCGGCAAGGCGCTGCGCGTCGAGATGGCGTCGGAGGGCTCCGGCAAGCGCTCCCGCGCCCGGAAGGCGGGCGAAGCGGGAAGGCTCCTTATTTTCCGGGACGAGACGGAGAAGGCGCGGGAAGACAAGCTCAAGCGCACGTTCCTCTCCCTGATCTCCCACAAGCTCAAGACCCCCCTGACCTCGGTTCTGGGCTACGCCGAGGTCCTCTCGGAGGAAGCGCACGAAAGCCGTCCCGGCGACGAAGCCGCGCGCGAGCGCATGCGCAAGAAGGCGGCGTCGGCGATCGTCTCGCAATCCAAATACCTCTCCTCCCTCGTCGACCGCCTTCTCCTCTATGTCAGCCTGGAGAACCCCCCGCATCCAGCCGACATGGACGTTTTCCCCCTCGAGGAGGCGGCGCGGCAGACCCTCGAGGACCTTTCCGGCTGGCTCCAGGCGAGCCACGCCGAGATCGAGGGGGACCTGAGGAGCTCCACCCCCGTCCAGGGCCATCGCTCCTATCTGCGCGTCGCCGTCAAGAATCTCGTCGAGAACGCCGTCAAGTTCAACGCGAAGCCGTCGAAAAAGGTGCGTCTCCGCCTCGCGCGGCAAGACGGCCACGCCCTCCTGTCGGTGCAGGACGACGGGCCGGGAATCCCCCCCGAGGATCAGGAGAGGATCTTCAGCCGCTTCTACCAAGTGGAGCCCGTCTTCACCGGGCAAGTCGAAGGCTGGGGCCTGGGTTTGGCGCTCGCCCAGAAGGTCGCGCGCTGGCACGGCGGGCGCCTGGACCTGAGCTCCAAGCTCGGCTCCGGCACGACGGTGACCCTGGCCATCCCCATCGCCGCGCCCCCGGCCCGATGAGCCCCGATCCCGTCAAAGCCTCGGATTTGACGCCTTTCGTCGGCGGAGCCGACTACGGCGAGGTTTTCATCGAATCCTCGGAATCGCGCTCGCTCAAGTGGGAGGACGGCAAGCTCGCCGACGCGGCGACGAGCCGCGATCGCGGGCTTTCACTGCGTTATTTGAGGCGCCGCGGACAATCGCTCGAGACGCTGCTGGCGAGCTCGCAGGACCCGAGCCTCGATGCCGTCGCCGACCTGAGGCGGCGCCTTCTCAACCAGCCGCCCGTCTCCCGCCCCTCGGCCCTCAAAAGCGAATCCTCCTGCCTGACGCTCGCCCGCATCGACCCTTTCGAGGTCTCCCTGCCGCGCAAGATCGGGCTCATGTCGTCGATCGACCGCGCCCTACGCGCGGCGTTTCCCTCGCTTCGCCAAGTGAGCGTGTTTTACTCCGAGAGACGGCGGCGGATCGCGATCGTCAACTCGGAAGGCGTCTCTCTGCGGGACGCCCGCACGGCGGTCATGATGGCCGTCCATGTCGTCGCAGGCCGCGACGGCGTTCTCCAAACGGGCTCGGAGATCGTCGGAGGGCCCCGCGGCTACGAGCTCATCGAGGAATCGGATCCCTTGCGGCTGGCGCGCCGCGCGGCGCGCCGGGCGGAGCTCAAGCTCGCCGCTCCGAAGGCCGCGGCGGGCGAGATGCCCGTCGTCTTGTCGAGCGCCGCAGGCGGCACCTTCATTCACGAGGCGATCGGACATTCCCTGGAGGCGGACCACGTCCAGGAGGGCACATCTCCCGCCTATCACGGAAAGCGCGGCCAGGCCATCGCCTGCGAGAAGATCACCGTGATCGACGACCCCACGATGCCCTACGCCCGCGGCAGCTTCCGCTTCGACGACGAGGGAATCGCGTCATCCCCGACCGTCCTCGTCAAGAACGGCGTCCTCAAGGACTATCTCTACGACCGCGCCACGGCCTTCAAGGAGAGCCGCCCCTCGAACGGCCACGGTCGGCGCGAATCCTACGCCTTTGCGCCGATTCCCCGGATGTCGAATCTCTACATCGCCCCGGGCCCCGACGACCCCCGCAAGATCATCCAAAGCCTCGCCTCGGGAATCCTCGTCACCCGCATGGGCGGCGGGCAGGTGAACACCGCCACGGGCCGCTTCGTCTTCGAGGTCGACGAAGGCTGGCTCGTCAAGGACGGGGTCGCGCGGCACATGGTCCGCGACGCCAATCTGCTGGGCGTCGGGCCTGAAATCCTGCGTTCGATCGATCTTGTCGGCTGGGACATCGGCTGGGGCATCGGCACCTGCGGCAAGGATGGGCAGGGAGTGCCCGTCTCCGACGCCCAACCGACGCTCCGGATTCCCAAAGCTCTCGTGGGAGGGAAAAACGAATGAGGACGACTGCCGTGATCTTTTGTTTTGGTATCGTAGCCGCGATGGCCGCCCCGGCTCGCCTTGAAGCGAACGGCGTCCCAGGGACGCCGGGAGGCGCCCCCATGGCGCCGAAGAGGGCGCCGCAGCGACTCGAATGGCAGGGCGCCTTCTCCTCCGTCGCGAAACCCCGCTCCGTCCTCGTCACCAGCGCCGCCGCCTGGCGCCGGCTATGGCGTCACGACGTGGGTGCCCAGGCTCCGGCCGTCGACTTCCATCGCTTCGTCGCCGCCGCCGTTTTCCTCGGGATCAGGCCCACGGGCGGCTACGGCGTGGTCTTCTCCACGGCCGTCGCCGTCGAACGGGGCCGCGCCGTGATCCATTACCGGGAGAAAAAGCCCGGGCGCGGCGACTTCGTCATCGAATCCCTCACCCGACCCTATGGCATCCGCCTCTACCCCAAACCACGAGGGAAGGCCTCGATCCGGAAGCTTCCTTAATAAAGGCAAGGCCAGCCACGGCGGCAACGGCAGCCTCGAATCCGAAGCCGCAGCAGCGGCCGTGGCCGCTGTCGCCGTCGCGGCCGCCTTCGCCGCTGCCGCCGCCGTAGCCCCCGCGCTTGCCCAAGACGCCGGCGCGATCAAGTCGGAGGAGCAGGCCGTTTTTTCCAACCAGCTTTTCGACGGCCGGGGCCTCGACGTTCCCTGGATACTGACGCGCGAACGGCCGACCGGCTCCGCGCAAGCCGCCGGAGCGGGGCCCGCCGCGACGACGGGGACGCCGGAGCAGCCCGAGCCGAGTCTCGACCGGCTTTCAGCATCCGATCTGTCGGGATATTCCCCGCAGGTTCTCATGCTCCAGAGCCGCCTCAACGCCGTCCGCCCCCCCGGCGTCCCTCCCATCGAGCTCACGGGGAGGCTCGACTATCAGACCCTGGCTTTCCCCGGCGCGATACTCGGCGACGATCTTCAGATTCTCTCCGATCGGCTCAAGCGCATCGAGGCCCTGGCGAAAAACGAAGCCGTTCCGGACAGCCCCGGGGACGGCCAGGGGCCCAGCTGGGACGCGGCGCTCCGGAAAGCGCGGGAAGCGCTTCAGGCCTTCAATCGCCTGGCCCTTCAGGCGCGCGCGCCGGGGCGGATCGACCGCCGGCTCCTTCTCGATCTGAGCCGCCGGCAGAAGGAGGCCGAACGCTGGTCGAGCATCGCGTGGATCGAGGGCGACAAGCTGCGTCTTCGCGTCGAAAGCCGCTTCATGACGCCGGATCTGCTCGCGACCCTCGAATCCCTTCCCGAGCCGGAGGCGGCCAAGCAAGGGTACCTGCGCGCGGGCAAAGCGCGGCAGCGGCTTATCAAGTCCATCGAGAGCGACGACGCGAGGGAGCTGGGCGAACTCACGTCCGCGTCGTGGCGCTCCCGATTCCAGGAGGCCCGCCGGACGCTCGGCTCGTGCCAGCGCCGGGAACTCGTCCTTGACCGATCGTTGCGGCTTTACGCCGCGATCCCCTACGCGCTCGCGGAGATCGAAAACGCCCGGACCGCGCCCCGCCGATGGCTCGACGGCATCGCCCTTCGCTGGTTTCCCCACAGCCGCCGGGCCGAGGATGCCGGAACGCGGCGGCAGAGGCGCCGCGAGCTCGAAGCCGCCTTCCTCCTGATCGCGCGCGAGGCTTCAACGGCTTTCGCCCGCGGCTCCTAGGGCCTCGCCGAACGCCGGCTGGATCAGCCAATTCCTCGCTCGGGCGTGTTTGGCGAGAGCCTTGTCGCCCGCGTCCAGGAAAACGCTCAAGCCCGCGGAATAGCCCAGGATAGCCACGTCGCCGACGCCGCCGCCCACGACCAGCTGGGGCCGGCGGCC
>JAJYFI010000034.1 GCA_021790955.1 bacterium
TGCGCAACCGGGAGCGGATGCTGAAAGTCTGTCCGCGGGTCAACTTCGAATTGGCTCCGGCCATCAGCGTGTTCAACGCCCTGCATTTCCCGGACTTCTACGCGGACTGGGTGCGGCGGGGGTTCCTGAGTCCGGAACGAGTGACCCCCGGCTACGTCCTGACTCCTTATTTCTACTGCGCGCAGATCCTACCGGAGCATCTGAAGGCGCGGGCCATAGAGAGGTATGAGGAGTGCATTCAAAAATTCATAAGGCCTCGAGGATTGCCCGAGGTATCCGAGGGTTATGCCAGGGGGGGCGGGGCCTTCAGAATGATCCAGGATTTTCTTCGAGCGCAGGACAGTTCGGCGCTCCTGCCCAAGTTCGCGGAGATGAATCAGCGGCTTGACGAGATCCGCGGCGAGAGCTTCGCGGATGTCTTCCCGGAGCTTGCCGAGCTGTATCAGCAATAATCGCATGCCGCCCCCCGCGCCCGCACCGGAGAGGAGGAGGGCCCTGCTTAAGCATTCCAAGGCTTTCTGCGTCGCCGCATGGACCAATCTAATGATTGATCCAAAGAATAATGTGCTGCCGTGCGATGCGGCGGACCCGAGGTTTCCCGTAGGCAATATAAGCGAGACGCGGCTCGATCATATCTTGAATTCCCAAACCATCCGCCAGATGCGCCTCAATATGCTCAGCGGAGCCGAAAGTCCCGCATGCCATATGTGCTATGAGAAGGACAAAAGAGGGGTGTCGAGCCTGCGCCGGGAATTTAATGCGAAATTCGGCCGCCATTTCCAGCTCGAAGCGACGCGGGATGACGGCTCCGTTGAGAGGCACGAGATACGCCATCTGGACATCACCTTCTCATCTCTATGCAATTTCCGTTGCCGCTACTGCGATTCCAGGAGAAGCACCGCGTGGCTTCCCGATGAAAAGCTTTGGCTAGGGAAAGTTTACAGCGCGTCCTCTCCCACCAAGCCTCCTCAAGATGTGAAGAACATGCTGGATCAATTTGAGCCATATCTTTCACAGATGGAACTGATCCACTTCATGGGCGGCGAACCGTTGCTGATGGAGGAACATTACAAGCTTCTTAATCTCCTTATCGAGAGAAAGCTATTTCACGTGGAGCTCGCTTACAACACGAATTTTTCAGTCATGCAGCACAAGGGGCGGGACGTGATGGAGTTATGGAACCGCTTCGAGAAGGTTACGGTGGGAGCGAGTCTGGACGCGATGGGCCGGAGGGGCGAGTATATCCGCAAGGGCCAGGACTGGGATCAAGTTCTACGCAACCGGGAGCGGATGCTGAAAGTCTGTCCGCGGGTCAACTTCGAATTGGCTCCGGCCATCAGCGTGTTCAACGCACTGCATCTTCCGGACTTCTACATGGACTGGGTGCGGAAGGGGTTCGTGAGCCCAGAACGGTTCGTCCCCGGCTTTGTCCTGCATCCGGATTTCTACTGCGCGCAAATTCTGCCGGAGCATTTAAAGGCGCGGGCCATAGAAAAGTACGAGGAGTGCATCCGGAAAATCATCAAACCCCGTGGATTCCCCGAGGAATCGGTCGGCTACGCGACAGGAGGCGGCGCCTTCCGGATGGTCCAAGACTTTCTTAAAGCGCAGGACCGGTCGGCGCTCCTTCCTAAGTTCGTGGAAATGAACCGGCGCCTGGACGCGATACGGGGCGAGAGCTTTGCGGACGTCTTCCCGGAGCTTGCCGAGCTCTGCAAGCAATCGCCGCAGATGCTCTAAGGCGCCCGGTGTTCACGCCCCTTATCGGCAAGCACGGGAAAACTACAATAAAACCATGGATCATTCCGAATGGGCGGCCACAGAGTTGCCGCCCTCAAACGCCTATTCCTCCCCGATTCTGCTCGCCCCGCCAAAAAGTCCTCGACCGCCTCCTGGATCTCCGCCATGGCCAGTTCCCTCGAATCGGCGCCGGGCCGCAGAGCGTCGGCGAGCAAGCGATGCGCGCGCGTCCCAAGACCCATATGCCGCGCCGCAATCGCCGCCTGAATCCATACGGCTCTCTTGATCTTGTCGCATCCCTTCTCGTCGGGGATGTTGGCGCGTTCCGCCGCGGCGATGTCCTCGATCTCCCGCGAGGTGATGCTTTCAAGCATCCCCGTGAAAGTCGAAGACGCAAGCGCAAAGCCATCCTTTAAAAAATAACGGGTGGCGGGAAAATCACCGCCTGGATTCTCTCTGATGGCGAACGCAATGGCGTAGCGGAAATCCATCGATATACGTTGGGATAAATCACCGGAGAGCTTTGCGGGCGACGTCCTCAATAGAGGTTCACGCCGCGCGGCCCCCAGCCTTGCTTCGACAGCCGGGGAGGCCGCGAGCGCCGCGAGAGTGCTCGCGGCAATCAACATAACCCCAGACCTCCGAGGATGACAATTATCGCTGAACAAGCTCGCACCGCTCACGCCGTGGGGCGACCACCTCTCCAACGTCGATTCTATATCTGCCTCTAGACAATCGCAGCGACGGGCTGTCTCTTTAATTGCGGCGCGCACGGCCGAGGTGGCGCGTATCTTGCGCGGATCAATATCCACAGCACTGATGAATTCGCTTTTGGCCTCACGCCATCGTCCGAGACGCCCCAGAATACGCCCCAGCCTAAAATGCACCTCGGCCATTCGGGGATAGTGCCGTGTGAGGCGAGAATACGCTTCGCGCGCCATCTCCCACTGCTTCCTCTCCTCCCAAAACATGGCCGAACCAAGGGAACGCGCGAAACCGGCATGCCGAGCCTTTGAAATATCGGCTCTTGGCGCCGGTGGAAAAGACATGTTCCCGGCGGGCACGCACATCACCAAAATGACGCCTTTCTTGCGGCATTCGCGGCAAATGCGGACAAACGCCTCCTTAAGGCGCCGATCCGGAGGTTGCTCCGGGACCAATCTGGAAGAACGGCTTCGAATGGCCACACCAAGGCTTATGATCTCACGCAAAAAATAGCTGTGATCGAAGAGCTGTAAAAAAGAGCTCCCAGGCGCAAAGGCCCTCGGGAATTGAAACGCGGCATTATGCCCGAAATAAAGCACGATGATGTCAGGAGAGAACCGAAGGGCTTGGTGGAAAAGCGCCTCCGTCGACCCGATATCGTTGCCGCCGATGGCGGCCCGTCCAATCTCCCAACGGACGTCAGGCCACCAGATCTTCAAACCCGCTAAAAGGGCCTGCTGAAGCTCTTTCATAGCAGGAGTTGACTCGCCGAGGAGCACGACGCGCAGCGCTCTCGATTTTCTGTCGGATGCAAACGGCCAGTCGGGAGGGAGTCGGTTAAGAGAAGCAAGGAAGCGGCGCCGCACGTCACTCCCCGCCAAGCGGGCGGCCGTTTCCAAGACTCCAAAACAAACAACAATGACCGCGAGGCTTCGAAGGGCTCTCCCTGCGGCCACACCCTTCACCCCAGCAGGTGGAACCGCGGCCTCATCCGCGTCATAATCTGCCCAGGTTCCGGCCGAGCTGGTTTTTGGGCATGACGCCGGAAGTGCAGCGGGCGTCGCAAAAGTCGACGTTTTGATGGAAACCGACCAACTCGCGGTAGCGCTGCATCATGGGATTGTTCCACACTTCGATGAGGGAATGTTTCGCGAGATCGTACTCCACGTTTTCGCAGCACCAGCCGTAGGGCTTCGTCGCGCCGCGAAGAAGAGTGAAGAGGCCAAGCCACGGCCAATAGCAGGATGAGTCCCTATTTACGCGGCGTTGGCCCGCGGCGACACTCGACGCCGCGCCTTCGGAGGGTCCGACGCGCATAGGCTTCGAGGACGAAGACGCGGCGGAAGGCGCCGACTCACCCTCCGGGCTTGGATTTGTTTTCTGCGGGCCCTGGGCGGGCATGGCAGGGTCGTCAAAAAGAGGCAGTTGGACATGAAGACGGAGGCCGTAGCGGGAGCAGGCCTCTTTCACCGCCGGCAGCGCCTCGCGGATCTTGTCCAGGGCCTCACGATCCTTATGATGAAAGATGTTCTCAGGCCCGAAGATATTCTGAATGGGGAGGAAGTTCACCGCCGTGAACCGGTGGCGCCTGGCGAATTCCACGGCCTCCCGGAGCTCGTGGCAGTTCTCCTTCATGACCGTCATCTGAAAGATAAGGTCGAATCGCGAGGAACGGCCGGGCGCTCCCGCATGGCGGTCGCGGGCTCGATTGAGAGCGTCGAGGCCCGCGACGAGAGCTTCCCATCTTCCCCAGCGCCGTATCTCCTCGTAGGTCTCCTTCGTCCCCCCGTCGATCGAGTTGACGACGGCCGAGCCGCTAGACACGATGATCTCGGCCCATTCGTCGTCGATCAAAAGCCCGTTGGTGACGATCGTGTTCTGGAGATAGGGATTTCGTACGGCCTCCCGGAAGAGTCCCTTGAAGTGCTTGGAGACGAAGGCCTCCCCTCCCTGCCAGAAAACGCTCTCAAGCGTCGGGAGCAGCGAGTATATCTCCTCGACGCGCTCCTCGGGCATGTCCCATGGGTCCGTGGGGTAGAAGCACATCTTGCAGCGGATGTTGCAGCGATGCGTGAGCGTGAGGCCCAACTGGCGGGGCTTGGAGAACAGAACTGTCTTTTTCCGCGAGATCTCGATCTCGTTGAGAACAAGATTATGCAGGAAGGGCTCCCTCTTCGGAGAAAGTCGGGACAGCGCCGGCTCAAGAGCGGCGACCGCCTCTTCAAGCCGGTCCTCGTCGCGAAGGGCGCGGGCGGCGCCCAAGGCCGCCGAGACCATGCGGTCCGTCGCCTCCTCGCGCGGCGCCGTCTCAACCATCAAGACCCAGCGCCTCCTTCAGGATGGCGCCTTCCACGCAGCGGTTGGAGCACCAGCCGGCCGCGGCGTTGGCATGGAGCCTGCGCCGATAGCCCTGCATCGTCTCGTTGTTCCAAAGCGCCATCAAGGAGTCGTCTTTCACATTGCCGATATCCCATCCGCAAAAGCAATGGGGTCTTACCCGGCCGCCCTGGTCGATCCACAAATCCTGCCACGGCCAGAAGCACCCAATCTCATTGGCGAACGCCGGAACGGCTTGAGATGAGGCGGCCTTCGGCTCTTCCAACTTCTCGATCCCCGGTTTGGGTTCGCGAATAAGTTCTGGAGATCGGCTGGAGGGAAGCCAGACATGAAGGATGAGGCCCAACCGCGCCGCGCGTTCCTTCATGCGGGGAACGGCCTCCTCAATGAAGGGCAAGGCTTCCCGATCACGGCATCGGAAGATATCCTCGGGCCCCGACGTGTCGACCGGATTGATCTGCAGGGTCTGGAAGCGATGCTCGTGAGCGAACTCCGCGAAACGCTCAAGCTCCCGATAATTCGATCGCATGATCGTGACGTTCATGGTGAGTGGATAGACCGGGGCGCCCGCCGACGCGGCGGCCCGCTCGTCGCGCGCCTCGTTGAGGAGGCGAATCCCCTCCAGAAGCCGCTCGAAGCGTCCCTTCTTGCGAACGCGCTCGTAGGTCGTCTTGGTCGCCCCATCGATCGAAAGGATGAGCGCCGAATTGGATCGGATGATCTTCCTCGCCAGAGACCGGCTGAACAGAAGCCCATTCGTCGTGATGTGCTGCTGCAGATTGAGATGCGCGGCCGCAAGGTCGAAAAGCGGCTCGAAGCGCGGGGACATGAACACTTCGCCCCCCTGCCACATGAGACGCCCAAGGGTCGGAAAAAGCTCGGAGACCTCCCTGAGCGCCCGCTCGGGCATCTCCCAGGGATTGTCCCACACGGAGCACATGACGCATTCAATGTTGCAGCGATTGCTTAGCACCATATTAAGAGAGCGCGGCTTGGACTCCAACTCGGCCGCCCCCTCGGTGATCTCGAGCTCGTTTAAGGCCGTGTTGTGCCAGTAGGCGTCGGTCTCCCGGGGGCATAGCGCCAGAGCCTCCAGGAACGCCTCTGCGGCTTGGCGCCGGCGTCCCTGCGCCCGAAGAATCCGCCCCCGCCGCACAGCCTCTCCCGCAGCGGAAAACCGTCCCCTCGGGATTTTCACGACTCCCTCAAGCATGCGCCGCCTCTTTTCGAAAAAGCTCCTCCAGGAGCCGCCACTCGCAGCCGCAGCGGGTCGCCGCGCAGGGCTCGGGGCGGTCGAGCAACCGGAAGTCCGCGTCAAGGAAGTTGCCGAACCCCATTCCTAGGCCCATGCCGGCGTATTGGCCGCATCGCCAGACCTTCCCGTCGTTCTCGACATGGAGATAGCGCTGCCCCGCGCGGCAGGACCGGCCCAGGGGATTGATGGCGGCCATCTGCTGGGAGACCCAGCCCTGGTTCTCCTCGTCCAAAGGCCCCGCGATCTCCGCGATCGCGGCTTTTTCTTCGGCAGAGTAGGAATGCGGGTATTCCCGCCCCTGGTGGTAGCCTCGGAAAGGCGTCGGGATGACGCGGCAGCCTCCGGAACGCAACGTCTCCCAGCAGCGCCGCAGTCGGGGCAGCAAGGGCGGATAGCAGACCAGATAGACCCAGTGCTCGATGCCGGCTTCCCGGAGAACAATCGTCTTCTCGACGAAAGGTCCCACGGCCGCGAACTCAGGGTGAAAGGTGATGGGCAATTCGAGCCGATGCGGCACGACGCGCCGGGCGAATTCCTCGATCCAGGGGCGCCGCCGCGACAAATTGGTCGTGATATAGACGCGGTGATAGCGCGTCAGCGCCGCCACGATTTCGATGAAGCGCGGGTAATAGCTCGGCTCGCCGCCCGTGATGTTGATGCGGGCCGAGCCATAGAGCTCGTAGATTCTCCGCCAGGCCCCGATCCATTTCTCGGCGGGCGCGAAGACATCCTTTTTCGTCAGATCCTCCCACTGGTCCTTCATGGTAAAGGGGCAGTACGTACAGCGGTAATTGCAGCGATTGACGATCTTCCAGTTGAATTCGTAGAGCAGCCGGACGTCCGGGAGCCGGTCCTCCGAATCCGGAGGAGGGCGAAGGGCCGCCGAAGCCTTCGCGCTCACGCGGCCTCTCCCCCGGGCTCCGGACGACCGTAGCATTCGTCGAGAAAGCGCCACTCGCAGCCGCAGCGGGTCGCGGCGCATGGCAGGGGCTCGTCGGCGAGCCGGAAGGAAGGGTCAAGAAAATTTCCAAGCGGCATCCGGATGCCGTCGGCGAAATATTGGCCGCAACGCCACACGCTTCCGTCGTTTTCGACGCGGATATAGACGCGGCCCGCGTGGCACGGTTTCCCGAACGGATTGACGGGATCCATCTGGCGAGCGACCCAGCTCTTGTACTTGACGTTCAGGTCCCGGCACATCCCGGCGATAACCGCTTCCTGCTCGGGCGAGTAGGCCTGCGGGTATTCCCGACCTTCGAAAGCCCCGCGGAAAGGCGCCACGACGACATTGAATCCCTCGCGCGCCAATTCCCTCTGGAAGAGGGCGAGCCTCGGCAAGAGCGGCGGGTAGCAGACGAGGAAGAGCCGGTAATCGTAGCCCGCCCAGTGGATCACTCTCATTTTTTCCACGAACTCCTCATAGCGCGCGAACTCCGGATGAAAGCTGATCCCGAAATCCAGGCGATCGGCGCGCACCCGGGAAGCGAATTCCTTCACCCACGAGAGAGGCCTCGACAAGTTGGTGTCGACGTAGAGGCGGTGCCGGGAGACAAGAGCCTCCGCCAAATTCAGAAAGCGGGGATACACGCTGGGCTCGCCCCCGGTGATGCCGATCTTGGCGGAGCCGTAAAGCTCGTACATCCTCATCCACGCCGCGAGCCATTTCTCGGCCCCAACCGCGACCTCCCGGCGCGTTTCCATATCCCAACTGTCCGCCAAGGTGAAAAAGCAGTAGGAACATCGATAGTTGCAGCGATTGACGATCTTCCAGTTGAATTCGCGGCACAGAGACGAGACCGGAAGCGCCTCCGCCGCCGAGGGCGCCGCAGTGTTCGTCTCAAGACCCTCTAAGAAAAAACCGCTCACGATGCGGCGCCCTCCTCCAAAGAGGATTCGACCAGGGACGTCGCGATTTCTCGGGAGCGCAGGTCGGCGGCAACCCGCTTCCAGTCGTCCCAAAGGTACACGTGCTCCCCGCAAGCGTTGCAAAAGTTATAGGGGCAGGGGGCGGGGGCGTCAAGAAGGCGGAACTCGGGGTCGAACATATTGCCCATGGGTTTCGAGAACATACTGTCCTTGCCGCAACGGAAGACGTCGCCGTTGGCCTTGACGTTGGCGTAGACATGCCCCGCCGCGCAAAGACGCCCGATGGTTTTGGCCTCATGCATGCGGTATTGCCGGTCATCATCTTGCGGCACAAGCCCTCCCAGAATCCCGCGCTCTCGAGAGGAGTAGGAGCGCGGGTAGTCCCGGCCCTCCCATATCCCCTGGAAGACGTGGATGTCGCATCGAATGCCGGCTGCTTCCAGGATTTTGCGCTTCTGGTCGATATCGTCAAGAAGCGGCGGCCAGGACACCATCGTGACCTCCGGATGATAGCCCTTCCCGGCCAAGAACAGAACTTTGTCCCAAAATTCCTCCCAGCGGGCAAATTGATGGTGGTAGCTGGCCGAGAGATGAAGCCGCTCCGGAGGAATGCGGGACGCCAGCCTCTCCAGGAAATCCATCGAGGCGGAAAGATTCGAGATGATATAGAGGCGATGCCACCGCGCCATCCCGGCGAAAAGATCGAGCCCGGACGGATAGAGGAGAGGCTCCCCTCCCAGGACGTCCACGGAAATCGTCCCGCAACGCTCGTAAAGCCGCTCCCAAGCCTCGATCCAGCGGGCGACGCCGATCCCCTCGTGCTCTTTTGCGAGCTTGTCCCAAACTTTGTCCATCTCGAACCAGCAATACGAACAGCGGTAGTTGCAGCGATACCAAAGATCCCAGGTGAGTCTCCTGCCCGTCCATAGCCGCGAGTCGGCCCACCGAGAGACGTCTTTCACGACACACCCGCCTCCTGCCGGGAGGACTCGGGAGTCCCCCACAACTCCCCCCAGCGATCATGCTCGCCGGCCAGCATACAGCGATCACAGGGGCAGGGCTCGAAGTCGCACCACGCCGGTCCGTCTAACAACCTCAAGTCGTCGTCGAAAAAAAGATTCCCCAAATAGCGCTGATCCTCGAAAAGAGGGGCGGGGCGATCCTCTCGCGGCTCGGCGCAACAACGGAAAACGTCGCCGTTCTTGCGGATCTTGGCGTATTTCTGGCCCATATGGCAGAGCACCGGCTTTCGAATCACTTCTCGGCGGTAGGAGACAACCTGAGATGGTCGTGGCGAAGGCGCAGCGACGAGCGGAGCGGTCCCTGCCCAGACCAGCTCCTCGGCTAACGGCACCTCTCCCGCCTTGGCGCGCGCCACATTGGCCTTCCCGACAAGAACCCGCGTGGTGGAGTTGATGGCATGGCCCCTCCAGTTAAACCGGTCGAGGCTCAAGCGGC
>JAJYFI010000035.1 GCA_021790955.1 bacterium
AAAAAACGGTCTTGGCGTCCTCTGCCCCGTGGATGCCGCGGGGCGCTTCACGGCGGAGGCCGGAGAATTCGAGGGGCTGGCGGTCCTGGGAGACGGTAACGAGGCGGTGATCCGGGCGCTGGAGGCGAAACGGCTGCTCTTGGCGCGCGAGGAGATCGTCCACAGCTATCCCCATTGCTGGCGCTGCAAGAATCCGGTCATCTTCCGCGCCTCGGAGCAATGGTTCATGAGCGTCGAGAAAAACGGCCTCAGGGCGAGGCTTCTGGCCGAGATCGACAAGGTCCGCTGGATTCCGGACTCAAGCCGATCCCGGATCGCCAGCATGGTGGGCGCCCGCCCGGACTGGTGCTTGTCGCGCCAGCGGCTTTGGGGGACGCCCATCCCCGTCCTCTATTGCGCGGCCTGCGGGACATGGCTCGGCGACGATCGCGTGATGAAGGCGATCGAGGAGAAAGTGTCGAGGGACGGATCGGATTTCTGGTTCGTCCATCGGGGGGCCGAGATCACGCCCCAAGGTTGGGATTTCCTGCCGCCTGAAACGTCTTGTCCCTCCTGCGGGGAGCGGCGATTCCGCCGCGAAACGGACATCCTGGACGTCTGGCTCGACTCGGGGGTCTCCTGGCTTTCGGTGCTCGAGGGCGCGGGCGTCGGCGTCCCCTGCGATCTTTACCTCGAGGGCTCCGATCAGCATCGGGGGTGGTTCCAAAGCTCTCTCTTGTCCGCGTTCGTGATCAACGGGGCGGCGCCCTACAAGGCCGTCCTCACCCACGGCTTCGTCCTCGACGAAAACGGCCGGGCCATGCATAAGTCTCTGGGCAACGTCGTCGCGCCCCAGGAGGTGATCTCCAAGTTCGGCGCCGACGTTCTTCGGCTGTGGGTCGCCCTCTCCGACTGGGAAGACGACGTCCGCCTCTCAGCCGATCTTTTGAAAGGCCCCGTCGACGCCTACCGGCGCGTGCGCAACACGCTGCGATACCTCCTGGGGAATCTCAGCGATTTCACGCCGGGAGCGCCCGGCGAGGGGGCGGCGCCGGAAATGGAGCGCTACGTCTTGTCGCGGCTCGCCGTTCTGGAGGAGAGCGTTCTCGAGGACTACCGGCGGTTCGCGTTCCGTTCCGCCGCGCGGCGGCTCGTTGATTTTTGCGCCTTCGACCTCTCCGCCTTTTATTTCGACGTCCTCAAGGACAGGCTCTACACCTTCCCGAAGGATCATCCCTCAAGGCGGGCGGCCCAGCGCGCGCTCGCCGACATCCTTAAATCCCTTCTGCCCCTCCTGTCCCCCATCCTGCCCTTCACGGCGGAGGAGGCGTGGGGGCATCAACCCCGGGAATGGGGGTGGGGGGATAGCGTCGCCCTCGCTTCTCTTCCGGCGCGGCCGAAGGCCCTCCAGGAAGGAGCCGCCCGCGCCGCCGAGCCGTCGCCCGAGCGGTGGGCTAAGATCTTCGAGCTTCGCGAGGCGGTCCATAAGGCGCTTGAGGACGCCAGGGGCCGGGGGATCATCGGCGGCTCCCTGGAGGCGAGAATCGTCTTGAGGAACATCCCCGCCGCCATCCTGGAAGGCGAACCGCTTGATTGGCCCGAGATGTTCATCGTGTCCCAAGCGGATCTCATGGCCGGGGAGGGCGCGATCGGGGTCGAGGTGGCGAAGGCCGAAGGCCGGAAATGCGGCCGCTGCTGGCGCTATCAGAAGGATGTGGGGCGTGACGCCCGCCATGAGGACCTTTGCGGCCGCTGCGTCGCGGCCGTCGCCGGATGAGAAAAGCCCTGTCCGCCTTCGCCGCTCCCGCCGTCTTTCTGGCCATCTTTTTCCTGGATCGCTTCACGAAGCTCCTGGCGATCGAGCGGTTGCGGCCGATCTCCGAGTTCGCGCTCCTGCCTTTTTTTCACCTGACCTACGTCGAAAACACCGGCGCCGCCTTCGGCATGGGCCGCCGCCAAAACGGCTTCTTCATCGCCCTGACGGCGGCGCTGCTCGTCGGTGTTTTCTATCTGCGGCGGCGATGGGGGGCGGGCAACCCGTGGGTGAAATGGGGGCTGCTCGCCGTCGCGGCGGGGGCCTCGGGAAACCTTTACGACCGCATCGTCTACGGCCATGTCGTTGATTTTCTGGACTTCAGGGTCTGGCCCGTCTTCAACGTCGCCGACTCCGCGATCACCCTCGGCGCGGCAAGCCTTGCCTGGGGGCTTCGCGGGGAGGCCAAGACGTGATCCTCACGCCCCCAATTTTAATTGACACGGGGGCCGTTTAAGGATATAGTGGGGGCGATTCGTGCCATGCAGCCGGCTATGCTGGAGTTTCCGTCATTTGCCCTTGAATAATGTCATTCCAGCAGAAAGGGGGTGCGCAAGCATGAAGTCATTGATGAAAAAAGGCGGTCTGGGCGCTTCGGGATTCACGCTCATCGAGTTGATGATCGTGGTTGCCATTATTGGTATCTTGGCGGCGGTCGCCATACCGAAGTTCGGATCGCTGGTTCGGCAGTCGCAGGAAGGGGCCACGAAGGGCAACCTGGCGGGCCTTCGCTCGGCGCTAAGCATCTACTACGGAGACCTGGAAGGGTCCTACCCGACGGCGATGCAGGCGCTGACGATCAACGGCAAGTATCTGACGCAGATGCCGATCTCGAACCCGGCCAACTATCATCCGGCCTGGAACGGCGAGACCGACATCGGCAGCGGCGGCGGGGTTACCGACGTGGGTGGTTGGGCCTACGACAACAACGGCAACGACACCAACTACGGCACCGTCTGGGTCAACTGCCAGCATACGGACACGAAGGGCAGCGTCTGGACGGCATACTAGGAAGCTCTTCGTAGGAGTCGCCTGGAAGGCGGGGGGCCCGTTCGAACGGGCCCCCCGCTGACTTGCGAGTCTTGGATGGCGCCGACCGCGCTTGGCTCCCGGGGCTTCACCCTGGTCGAACTGATGATCGTCGTGGCGATCATCGGCATTCTGGCCGCCATCGCCACGCCCAAATTCGCGAGCCTCATGCGGCAGACCCAGGAAGGAGCGACGAAAGGCAACATGGCCGCCCTGCGTTCCGCTTTGAACATCTATTACGGGGACATGGAAGGGAGCTATCCGACGGCGATGCAGGCGCTGACGGTCAACGGCAAATACATCTCCCAGCTGCCGATCTCGAATCCGGCCAACTATCATCCGGCCTGGAACGGCGAGACCGACGTCGCCACCGGCGGCGGGATCAACGACGCGGGCGGTTGGGCCTACGACAACAACGGCAACGACACCAACTACGGCGCCGTCTGGGTCAACTGCCAGCATACGGACACGAAGGGCAGCATTTGGACGGCGTATTAAAGTGGCCGTCCTCGCGAGCTTCCTTCTGGGTTCGTTTTATGGGAGTTTCCTCAACGTTCTTATCTGGCGGCTTCCCAGGGAGGAATCGATCGTTTCCCCCGGATCCCGCTGTCCGCTCTGCTTGAATCCCCTCGCCTTCTACGACAATGTGCCCATTCTCAGCTGGCTGTGGCTGCGCGGCCGTTGCCGCAGCTGCGGGGGCGCGATCTCGATTCGATATCCGCTTGTCGAGGCCGCGACGGCCCTCCTCTTCGCGGCCCTTTGGGGCCGCTGGCCGCATTCGCCCCTTTGGATGGGCGCCGCCTGCGCGGCGGCGGGGCTTTTTCTCGCGGTCGCTTTCATCGACGCGGCGCATCGCATCATTCCCGATGAGCTTTCGCTGGCCCTTCTCTTGCTGGGCTTTCTCGTCTCGCCCTTCAACCCCATCCTGCGCCCCCCTTTCGCGCCGTGGCACCGGGGCTTGCTTTGGAGCCTCTGGGGCGCTCTCTTCGGATTTTTGGTCGGATGGGGCGTGGCCGCCGTCGGAGAGAGGATTTTTAAAAAGGAAGCGATGGGCGGCGGGGACGTCAAGCTGCTGGCCGCGATCGGCGCCTGGGGCGGGGCGTTAGGCGCTTTTGACGCGCTCTTTGTCGGGTCGTTTTGGGGCGCCCTTTACGGCGTCTGGCTTATTCGCAGGCGCATGATCGGCCGGCGCGGCGCCATCCCCTTCGGGCCGTTTCTGAGCGCCGGGGCCATCTTCAATTTTTTCTACCTGATCCCCTGGGGTTTTCCGGCGTATGACGGACGACGGCTGCCGTCCCAGAATCCCAATAGACGGGCTCGCCCTTGGCGAGAAGGCTTGCGATGCGCTCGGCCAGGGCGTCGGCCCTGCCCTCGTAGTAGCGCCGATTGATCGTCTTTCTCCGCGCGAAATAGGGGATGTAGACGGAGCCGATGCCCGAGGTGATGATCCAGGCATCGGGCGGGGTCCGCTTCGCCAGGCGCAGCGCCTGCGCGTAGGACGCGTTGGCGGAAGGCGTCTCGAAGGGAGCGATCAGATAGCGTCCATTGTAGAGCCCGAGCCCCAGGGAGAGCGCGGCGAGGAGGGGTTGGGCCCGCCTGGAGAGCGCCCGCGCTCCGAAGACGACCAGCACCCAGAGCGGCGGCAGGTCCGAAATCCGGTAGACGAGAGTCGACGGCTCCCACGACAGATAGAGGCACGCGTAGGCGCCAAGCCAAAGAAAAACAGCTCCCGCCCACGGCCTCGCCGGGGCGTCGCGGGCGAGCCTCCAGGCGCCGAGGGCCGCCAAGGCCGCGCCAAGAAAACCCAGCGCCCAACCCCACTCGGGGGGCCGGCTTGGGTCGAGCGGATCCGCAAAGAGCCGCGGCACGGCGAGGAGCCAATCCGAGAGGCTCGATGCGCCGGGCGCGAAATGCCAATGGAATTCGCCGCCGACCTTGAGGGCGGCGCTGCCAAGAAGCCAAATCCTGAGATCGGGCCAAGACCGGGGATGGATCAGGAAAAGGGCCGCGGCCGCGTAGCCGGCGACGAGGAGCGCTCCCAAGGACAGGGCATAGGCCCCGGCGCCCCTTTTTCCGACGCTTGATCGGCTGGCAAGCCACAGCCCCGCCGGCAGGAAGAGGACGTGGCCCGCGTGCCCCAGGACCGCGAGAGCGTGCCAAAGAGCGGCTCGAAAAGGACGGGGCCGCTCCTTGACGAGTTCCCGGAACGTCAGCAGGAGGAACAAGACGCCCAGCGGGTAAACTTGGGCTTCCAGGCTCCAAATCCAATAGGCGGCGCTCACCCCCAGGCCCAGGGAGGCGATCAATGACTCCGCGAAGGCCAAGCCGAGGCTTCTCAGGATCTGGAAAAATACGGCAAGCCCCGCTCCGCCCAGGATCGCGTCCAGGGCGCAGAGCGCTGGAAGCGCCCGGCCGTGATAGCCAAGCCTCGTCCACGCATCGAAGAAGAGGCGGCCCAGGACGCCGAAAAGGACATGGTTGCCGTGAGCGAGATGCCTCCAGTCGCCCAGCTCGACCGCGATGGCGCAGGCGACGCCGTCGAAATTGAACCGGTAGGAGGGGCATCCCAGGTAGAAAAGCGCGCCCCCCAGGGCGAGCGCCCATGCCGCCGCGTGGTCCCGGCTGTCGCTGAAAAATTTATCGAGGCGCATAGACGGCGGTGCCTTCATCGGGATTCCGGTAAAGGAGGCGGAACAACGAGGGGTCGTCGAGCCACGCGTCATCGCGCGCCAGCTCCCGCATGATCGGGGAGAAGCGCGGCGTGGAAAAGCCAAGGTCCGCGCGATCTTCCCTTAACACGATCCGCGCCTTGTATTGCTTGAGGAGGCGGGAGAAGGCGGACGCGGAGCCGGCGTCCGGGATCGGCAGGCAGGGCCGTTGGGCGTAAAAACCATCCCTCGCGTAAAGCGGGCTGGCTAAGGCCTCCCACGGCTTCGTATGCGCGCGAATCCACGAGTAGGTCTCCTGAAGCCCCGGCGCGGCGTAAGGCGAGTCTCCCGAAATCCAGGGCCGCGAACCCCAGTAAAATTGCCCCGCGAGAAGAAGGGCCAAGGCGCCGGCTTTCCAGCGCCCGGTCCCGCGCGCCATGGTCCAGAGCATCCAGGGCAGGAGGGTGAGCAGGTAGCGGTCGTAATGCCAAGGCCAGACGAGATAGAGAGCGATCCCTCCGGCAAGCGCCCAAAGCGCCGGACGCTCGTGGGCCCCGTCGCGCCACAGCCGGACGGCTCCTCTCAGCGCCAGGGCGGCCAGGAGGGCGCCCAGGGCGGCCGCGAGCCAGGCGAGGGCCTCCGGCAGATACGTCCGGCCCCAGGCCCGCGCGTAATAGAGGGAGTTGGCGCCGGCAGTCGCAAGCGCGCGGACGATGCCGCCGTCGAGTTGCGACCATTCGGAGATTTTCTGGACTCCGCCGTGGGCGCGGGACCAGGCGAACCATGGCGCCAGGCCTCCCGCCACGAAAGCCGCGACGACGGCGGCCTGCTTCCAGCGCCGGGAGCGGACGGTTTCGAAGAAGGCCGCGGGAACAAGCGACAGGGCCGCGAGCCGCAGCTCGCAGAGGGCCAGCAGCCAGGCGCCGCTCGCCGCGGGACGCGCCGCCGCGCCCCTTTCAAGATAACGCAGGAAGGGGAACAGGAGCAGGAGGAAGGGAATTTCGCTCATGACGCAGCCCGATTGGGACAGAACGAAGGGGCTCGCGGAAAAAAGGAGGACCAGGAGGGAGCGCCCCGGCTCCTCTTCCCGTCCGGAAAGCCAGCCCCAATAGGCCCAAGGCAGCGCCGCCGCCATCGCGGCGGAGACCGCCTGGAAGGCTCCCAGGCGGTCTCCGAAGATCCACGCGACGGGAAGAAGGGCCGCGGGAAGGCCCGGGTTGACCATCGTGAGCGGGATGTAAGCGGGGCTTATCGGCAGATGGTAGCGGCCGTGGGCGAGAGAGATCGAGGCGAGGACGTAAAGGATGTCGTCTTGCTGGCGGCCCAGGTATTGAGCGGGCGCGGCGAGGAGGATGAAGACGCTGCCCGCAAGCGGCGCCGCGAGCGGGAGCAGCCGTCGAAGGCGGTTCGTCACGTCCAGGGCTCGTCAGCGCCTGCCGATTTTGCGGATCGGGTTGACGAGCCGGCCGAAGCGATCGTGGACCTCGAAATGGAGGTGGGGGCCGGTGGAGAGGCCCGTCGAGCCGACCCGCCCGATTCGGGTCTTGCCGCGCAAAACGACGTCTCCCGGCTTCACCTCGATCTTCGAGAGATGGCCGTAATAAGTGGTGGCGCCGTCCCGGTGCTTGAGGATGATCAAATTCCCATAGCCGTTTTTCCAGCCGGTGAACATGACGGTCCCACTGCGGGAGGGATAGACGGGGCTGCCCCAGGGCCTGGGAAGGTCCAGGCCGTCGTGGAAGATCCTTCGATGGAGGATGGGATGATAGCGCATCCCGAAGCGGGAGCTGATGCGGGGCCAGCCGAAACCCTTGAAGGGGAATCGGTAGGTGTCGAACTGGAAGGAAACTCCAGGAAGGAGGAGGCGGGCGCCTTGGGTGAACACATACGAGTTGAGCAGCGCCGCCCCGGGGAGGTTGTTCGCCTCCACGACGGCGTCCTTGAACCGCTGGCGCGACGCCGCCGACTTGTAGAAACGCCTCGCGATCTGGTCGAGGCTTTCGCCGCGCGGGGAACGCACATGATAGAGGTAGCCCGGCTTGTTGACGACCGTGATTTTCTGGCCGGGAAGGAGGTAGAGAAGTTCGTTGTCGTTGGTCGCCTGGAGGCCCTTGAGGGAGGCGCCGTACTTCCGGGCGATCATGTCGCCGCCGTATTCGCCTCGCTGGACCCGATGGAGGGTGTAGGCCAGGCGGTTGATCTTGCGGAGGAATCCCGACTCGGGCTCCGGGGGGCCTGGAGGGGTCGTGACGGAATACATCTGCCACTCCGCCTGCGAATTCCCGAAACCCCACGGGCCCGCCCGGAGCGGCGGGGTCGCGGCGGCGACGGCGGCGACGGCGGCGACGGCGGCCAAAGCCGGACGCCGCCGGGCGTTTCCGCTGGTCATCGCTTCTGTCGCCGCCGTCGCCTTCCTCAGTCGGCCGCGCTCGACAGCTCGATCGATTTCAGGAAATCCTTGTTGGTCTTGGTCGAGAGGAGCTTGTCGCGCAGGAGCTCCATGGCCTCGACCGGGCCCAGCGGGGCCAGGACCTTGCGCAGGATCCACATCTTGTTGAGCTCGTCCTCGGAGAGCAGGAGCTCCTCCTTGCGGGTGCCCGATCGGTTGATGTCGAAGGCGGGGAACATGCGCCGGTCGGAAAGTTTGCGGTCGAGGTAGACCTCGCTGTTGCCCGTGCCCTTGAACTCCTCGAAGATGACCTCGTCCATGCGGCTGCCGGTCTCGACCAGCGTCGTGGCGATGATCGTCAAGGAGCCGCCTTCCTCGATATTGCGGGCCGCGCCCAGGAAGCGTTTGGGCTTCTGGAGCGAGCCGGACTCGAGGCCGCCGGAGAGGACGCGTCCGGTGGAGGGAGCCATCGCGTTGTAGGCGCGGGCGAGCCGGGTGAGGGAGTCGAGGAGGATCACGACGTCCTTGCCGAGCTCGACCTGCCTTTTCGCCTTTTCAAGCACCATCTCCGCCACCTGGAGATGCCGGTCCGGCGGCTCGTCGAAGGTCGAGGAGATCACCTCCCCTTTGATCGAGCGCCTCATGTCGGTGACTTCCTCCGGGCGCTCGTCGATGAGGAGGACGATGAGGACGGAGTCCGGCTCGTTCGTCGCGATCGCGTTGGCGATCTTCTGGAGAATGATGGTTTTGCCCGTCTTGGGAGCCGCGACGATGAGGCCGCGCTGCCCCTTGCCGATGGGGGCGATGAGATCCATGAGCCGCGTCGTCGCGTCGTGCCGGTCGTTCTCGAGGGTGTAGCGCTTGTCGGGATGCAGCGGCGTCAAGTTGTCGAAGAAAGGGCGCTCCTTGAGCTTGTCGGCGTCGACGCCGTTGACCTTCGTGACCTGAAGGAGGGCGAAGAAGAGCCCCCCGTCCTTGGGGGGGAGGATGAATCCCGCCACCGTGTCTCCCTTGCGCAGGCCGAACTTCTTGATCTGGGAGGGGGACATGTAGATGTCGTCGGGGCCGGGCAGGTAGTTGTAGTCCGGCGAGCGCAGGAATCCGAAGCCGTCCGGGAGGATCTCCAGGATGCCCTCGTCGTGGATCATCCCGTTGGATTTTAGCTTCGCTTCGAGGATCTTGGCGATCAACTCCTGCTTGCGCAGTCCCGTCAGCGGCCCGTCGGCGCCCAGATCCTGGGCAAGGGCGGCGAGCTGCGGCATCAGCATTTTCGTCAGGGTCGGGACATCCAGCTGCGGCGGGGCCTGCGGCGCCTTCTGGGCGTCCCGGCGCTTTGCCATGAAGCGGAAAAACTCCCGGGCCTCCCGGGCGATCTTCCGGATCTCGGAGAGATCGAACAGAGCGCGGCGGAAGACCTTCAGGATATAGCGCGGACGGAAGTAGTACTTCTTGTAGAACTTGGGAACAGCCATGAAGATC
>JAJYFI010000036.1 GCA_021790955.1 bacterium
GGAGCTCATGGCTGTGGCCGATCACCCAGCTCAGGGCCGCCTTGACGGATTCCTTCATGACGGCGCCGAGGCTTCCCGTGATCGTGAGCCCCTCGCCTCCCGGCAGGATGGCCGTCTCGATGTAGATAATCTCGCCGCCTTGGGGCGTCCAGGCAAGCCCCGCTGCGACGCCGGGCCGCAGCTGCTTGCGGGCCTCCTCCTCGAAGAAAGGCGCCGGCCCCAGCCACTCTTCGATGGCGTCGGGCCGTATCGCGATCGACCGGCTCTCGCCTTCCGCCCGCCGCATGGCGACGCGGCGCGCAATGGCCGCCAGCTTGCGCTCCAGCTGCCGCAAGCCCGCTTCCCGCGTGTGGCTCCGGATGATGTGGCGCAGGGCAGGGTCGTCGACGATCGCTTGCTCCGCGGTGATCCCGGCCTGGCGCCATTGCCTCCCGATGAGATAGCGGCGCGCGATCGCGATTTTTTCCTCCTCGCTGTAGCCTGAAAGCTCAAGCACCTCCATGCGGTCGAGAAGCGGCCCCGGGACGGTGTCGAGACTGTTCGCCGTCGTGATAAAGAAGACCTTGGAGAGGTCGTAGGGCATGTCGAGATAGTTGTCCCGGAAGGCGGAGTTTTGGGCGGGATCGAGGACCTCCATGAGGGCGGCCGCCGGATCGCCGCGGAAGTCGCGCCCCAGCTTGTCGATCTCGTCCATCATGATGAGGGGATTGGAGACCCCGGCGCGGCGGATGGCTTGGATGATCCGTCCCGGCATGGCTCCGACGTAGGTCCTGCGGTGGCCCCGCAGCTCCGCCTCATCGTGGACGCCCCCAAGGCTCGTGCGCTCGAAGGGACGTCCAAGGGCCGAGGCGATCGACTGCCCCAGCGACGTCTTGCCGGTGCCGGGGGGCCCCACGAAACAAAGGATAGGGGCATTCGCCCTGGGGTTGAGCTTCATCACGGCGAGATGCTCGAGAATCCTTTTCTTCACGTCCTCCAGGCCGAAATGGTCCCGATCGAGGATTTCGCGGGCGCGCCTCAAGTCGAGATTGTCGACGGCGAGCTTTCCCCACGGGAGGTCGAGAATCAGGTCGATATGCCCCCGCAGGACCTGGTATTCCGGCGACGCCGCGGGAAGCCGCGACAATCGCTCAAGCTGGATGTTGAGCTCCTTGCGCGCGTGTTCCGGAAGGTCCGCCGCCTCGGCCCTCTTGCGCAGTTCCGCGTCCTCGGCGCTCCCTTCTCCGAGCTCCGCTTGGATGGCCCGGAGCTGTTCGCGCAGGAAATATTCGCGCTGCTGCTTGTTCATTTGCTCGGCGGCTTGGCTTGAGATCTTATGGCGCAGCTGGAGAATCTGCTCCTCGTGCTCCAGGTGCTTGAGGACCAGCTTGAGGCCCGATTCGCGGACGTCCATCTCCAGGAGTTCCTGCTCCTGGACGACGTTGAGCCCCAAGAACATGGCGGTGAGATAAGCCTGGACGAGGGGGTCCTCCACGCTCTGGAGGCCCTCGAAAGCGTCGGCGACGTCTCCGCGCAACAGGGAGAGGACCCGTTCCAGCCGGTCCGACAGCTCCCTTTTGAGGGCCTCAAGGAGAGTCTGGTCCTCCGTTTTGACTTCGCGCCCCTCGAATTCGGCCTCCAAATACGGCTTCTCGCGCGTGATCCTCCGAATTCCGACCCGTTCGACGCCTTCGACCACCGCGTGCAACTGTTCCCCGACGCGGCTCCAGCGCCGGATGATCCCGCGAGTCCCCACCGGGTAGAGATCATTCCACCGAGGCTCTTCCGTATCCGATTTTTGAGCGACGACCAGGATGGCGTGTTCGGTCTGCGCTAGGGAGGCCTCGATGGCCTGGACGGAACTGGGTCTGCCGGCCGCGAGGGGAAGCGTGATGCGCGGAAACAACACGGTATTTCGAATCGGCAAAAGCGGGAGAGGCATCGTTTTTCTCGATCTATCCGCAAACAGCGCAACGCTCTTGCCACTTCCAGGCCCCGAAATCCTACAATGGCGTTCATGGTGGATTTCGCGATCGTCGGCGGCGGCATCATCGGGAGCGCCGTGGCGCGCGAACTCGCCAGGCGCAAGGCCGGCAGCGTCCTGGTTGTCGAGAAGGAGCCGGCGCTGGGTCGGCATGCCAGCGGCCGCAACAGCGGCGTCATCCACTCCGGAATCAATCAAAAACCCGGCAGCCTCAAGGCTCGGATGTGCGTCGAGGGCGCCCGGCGCGCGAGGGAATTTTGCCGCCGCCGCGGCGTTCCCATGAGGGAATGCGGGACCATGGTGCTCGCGCGCGAGGAGGGGGAGCGGAAGGTCCTCGAGCGCTTGCTCGAGATGGGAACTGCCTGCGGCGTCCCGGGCCTGCGGATTCTCGATTCGCGGGAATTGGCGGAGCGGGAGCCGGAAGCGAGGGGCGCGGCGGCTCTTCTGTCGCCGACGGGTGCCGTCGTCGATCCCGTGAGGTTCCTGGAGGCCGTCGCCGAAGAGGCCCGAGGCTTGGGGGTGGGCTACCGGCTTGGAACCGCTGTTCTTCGCGCCGAGAAAGGAAGGCTCTGGACCTCCGAAGGCCCGATCGACGTCGGCCACACCGTCAACTGCGCGGGCCTCCATGCGGACCGCATCGCGCGCATGATGGGCGTGCGCCCCGACCTGCGCATCATTCCCTTCCGGGGAGAGTACATGGAGGTCGAGGGGCTCGACATCCGCGGCATGGTTTACGAAGCGCCCGATCTCCGATTCCCTTTTCTTGGCATCCATTTGACCCGTGGGACGGACGGGAGGCTCCTGGCGGGGCCGAGCGCGGTGCTTTCCTTCGGCCGCGAATCCTACGAGAAGCAGATCCATATTAAGGAAGCGGGCGAGATGCTGTCGTGGGGGCAATTCTGGCGCATGGCCTCCTCCACGGCGTTTTTAGGGCTCGCCTGGAAGAACGCCCGCACGAGCCTCTCGCGGCGGGCGTTCGAGGAAGAGATGCTTGCTTTGGTCAGGGCTTCGGGGCCGGTGCGGCTCAAACCCGCACGGGCGGGCATTCGAGCGCAGCTCGTCGACGCGGCGGGACGGCTCGTCGACGACCTCGTTTTGGAGCGCGCCGAGCGATCGACTCACGTCCTCAATGCCGTCTCTCCCGGCATGACGGCGAGCCTGGCCTTCGCCGATGCCGTGGCCGATGCCGTGTTAGAGACGGCCAAAGCGGTATAATAGTACCAGTTTTTTCCATGTCCGTCGTCGACGAAACGCCAATCCCTGCCCGGACCGCGCGCTCCTGGACCGAACTGTCGTG
Source organism: bacterium (assembly GCA_021790955.1). Taxonomy (GTDB): domain Bacteria; phylum Elusimicrobiota; class Elusimicrobia; order UBA1565; family UBA9628; genus JAJZAK01. Next base: position 3,261 of record JAJYFI010000036.1, read on the forward strand.
GCGCACGTTGTGGGCCGTGAGCGCTCTTTCCCTGGACGCCCTGGTCGTTGCGGCCGCGTTTTGGGGCGCCTGGGCCGTCAGGTTTCACGCGCAGGCTTTCCTGCATTGGTTCCCGCCGCCGCACGGTGAGATATCCCACTGGTCCTACTATGCGGGATTCCTGCCGCCGATTGTTTTTTTGTGGTTGGGCCTTCTGTGGCACGCGGCTGGAATTTACCGGGAGCCGTGGGTGTCCTGGGAAGACCTCGCCTTCGGCTTGCTGAAAGGCTGCTTTCAAGGATGGGCGGCGATGATGGCGCTGAGCTTCCTCTATCACCGGCTCGCTGATTCCAGGCTTGTCTTCGCCACGATGGTGCCCTTGGCCTTTGCGGGCCTGATGATCGGCCACCGGCTTTTAGGGGACCTGTGGAGCCGGGCGCGGCGGACTTTGGGAGGAGAGGCGGTGCTTCTGTTGGTGGGTGACGATAGAACGAGCGAAATCCTGCGGGGGAGGCTCTCGAATCTCAATCACCGCCGCGTCTTGACCATGCCTCCGGCGGGCGCGGCGGCGATACGGCGCATGGCCCTCCAGCACTCCGCGACGGAGCTGTTTCTGGCCAACAGCGGCCTCCATCGAGACGATCTCTTGTCCCTCGCCGATCAGCTTGAGAGCGAGGGCGTCGACGTCCGCATCGTGCCCGGACTCCTGGAGCTGCGCATGGGGGAGATTCAGATCGACCAGACCTTCGGCATCCCCACTCTGAGGCTCCGGCATTGCTCGCTCTCCGGCGTCGACGCCCTCGCGAAGCGGGCTTTTGACATTGGTTTTTCCCTGGCCGTATTCGCGGCCGGCTTTGTTCCGGCTCTCATCATCAGCGCGCTCATCAAATGGGACTCCAAGGGGCCCGTCCTGTTTCGGCAACGCCGCATCGGCTATCGCGGCAGGATTTTCGAGGTTTTCAAGTTCCGGACCATGGCCGCGGACGCGGAGGATCGGTTATCGTCCGTCAGGGAGGCGGCCGACAAGCAAGAATCGAAAATTTTCTTCAAGGTCAAAGACGATCCCCGCATCACCCGCGTGGGCCGATGGCTGCGACGGCTGAGCCTCGACGAGTTCCCCCAGTTCATCAATGTGCTGAGAGGGGAGATGTCCGTCGTCGGTCCGCGGCCGATGTTGGCGGAAGGGGAGCTTTCGGCGCTGGAGCGACGTTGCGGAAAATCCGCCGCGAAGATCCTCAACGCTCGCCCCGGCATCACGGGGCTCTGGCAGGTTTCCGGACGGTCGGATATCTCCGACGAGAAGCGCTTTGATCTCGACCTTTACTACATCGAGCATTGGTCGCCGGGCCTCGACTTGAGGATCATCCTCAAGACGATGCCGGCCATGATGTCGGCCAAGGGAGCCTATTGACGAGCGCGGCTGGACATTTGACCCCAGCTCGAAGGAATTTGTAGCTTGGAGCGACGTCACATTTGAATCAGGGGGAAATAGCAAAATGAGAATGAAGATCGGGGCCGCGCAAAAGATCGTGTCGGGCGCGCTGGCGGCGGGCCTGATGGCGCTGCTCGCGGCCTCGTGGACGCGCGGCCAGGCGGCCGACAAGCCGTTGACGCCGGCGGAGCTTGAAAAGCGTAATGCCCTCGCCAATCCCTACCCCAACGATCTGGGGCCGACGCGCATCGACGGCGTTGTCGCGGCCTATCCGGACAACATCCGGGATGGCTATAAGGCGCTCCTCGTCAAATGCGCCCAGTGCCATACCTCGGCGCGGCCCTTGAACAGCCAGTTCGTCGAGCTCGAGGGGAAAACCCCGGCCGACAAAGAAGCCGCCGTCGCGAAGCTCAGGAAGGATCACCCCGAGTATTTCACCGCCTCGGCTCGTCCGGCCCTTTGGAACATCGACGCGCATATTTGGAGCCGCTACGTTCATCGCATGATGTCAAAGCCCGGATGCAGCATCTCCAGCGTGGACGGCAAGAAGATCTGGGAGTTTCTCGTCTACGACGGGGTGCATCGCAAGATCGGCGCGAACGCCGCCGCTTGGAAGGCCCGCCGCGAGAAGCTTCTCTCGGAGTTCAAGGCGAAGTATCCCATGCGCTACCAGGAACTCGTAAGCCAGGGCGAGCTTTAGGGCTTCTTTTCCGATTCGTCTTTCGGCGGTTCGTCTTCGTGGAGGCCTTTCTTGAAGGCGTTGACGGTCCGGCCCAGGGCCCTCGCGGCGTCGGGGATGCGGCGAGCTCCGAAGAGCAGAGCCGCGACGCCAACGACCACGAGTAGTTCGCGAAAATTTATCTCGGGAAGCATGAAAGGACGTTAGCATTTTCGCCGCGGGTCCGTTGAAGAGGTAAGATCGCTTCGTCACGGCCGTGGAGCCGCCCCGCGACGGGGACAATCATGAAGGGGGTCTACCTTCTCGACGCCTGCAACATCGTGCGCGCCGGCTCGTGGGGGGCGCGGCGCGACGACGACGACGCGGAGTCGCGCGAGTTCATCGACCGCCTCGAGCGGGCCCTGGCGCCGACGCCGCGGCTTCGCGTCGTGGCGGTGTTCGACGGCCCGAGGCGCTACCGGGCCTCGGGCGGGGTCCTCGAGCTGCGTTTCGCCGAGGGCGCGACCGCCGACGCCGTCATCCTGGACCTGGCGCGCGCCTGCGTCCACCGCGGCCTGAGCGTCTCGGTCGTGAGTCGGGACAGGTCGCTGATCGAGCGGGCCGAGGAGGAGGGCGCCCGCGCCCTCTCGCCCGAGGCGTTCGAGGCGCGGCTGGCGAGATAAGGCGCCGTCGACAAATAAATTGTGACGCAACCCCTAAATTTGACAAAAGCAAAACACTTTGCATACAATGCCGTCACAGCATGGGTGATGATGCGTCAGGCGCCGATTCGGATCCGCAAAGACCAAGCGACTCCCGTTTAGTCAATCGCAAGGACGCGATCCGCTTGGCGGGCCGGGCGATTTTTTCCGGCATCGGCGCTCTGCTCAGCCTCAAGTCCTCGATCCTCTCGCCCTTGGCCTCGGCGCCCGCGAAAACAGCCGCTTCTCGGGGGCGTCTTGATCAGCCTGGTTCCGGCTCGCCGCTTTTCGCCCCCGCGGTCCTCCGCCCGACGCTCGCCGCCGAGGACGTTTCCTTATGAAGAAGCTTTTTCTCGGCATGGCGGCGGCGACGCTGATCGGCGGGGCGCCCCGGATTGTTCCCGCCGCCACGAACGCGAAGACCAAGACGCGGGAGATCGCGCATTACTTGAAGAGCGTGGACGCGCGGGCGGCCATTCCCTCGCCCGAGTGGCCGCCCTACCACGATGTCCATATGCCCTCCGAGACTTTCTCGCATGTCAACATCGCGTGGCTCACGGTCCTCTTCGTCCTTCTTGCCGTGGCGAGCGGTCTTTGGAACTTCGGCCTCGGCCTTCCGGCTCTCGCGACGCTGCTCCTCGCGTTCGCGGCTGGCTATGAGACTTTTTTCGGCTCCCGCTACCTCATGCAGGGCTTCTCGCCCAAGCAGCCGATCGCCTTTTCCCATGAGCTTCACGCGGGCAAGCTCGGCATTTCCTGCTATTACTGCCATCACGGCACCTTAAAAAGCAATACGGCGGGCGTTCCCTCGGTCAACGTCTGCATGAACTGCCATGCGGTCGTTCATCGAACGACGACGGAGACCAAGGATTCCCCGGAGATCGCCAAGATCATCGCCAGCTGGAAGAGCCGCAACGGAGCGCATCCCAAGTCGATCGATTGGGCGCGCGTTCACCGGCTGCCCGACTACGTCCATTTCAGCCACAGAATCCACATCGCCAATGGCATCCGCTGCCAGGAATGCCACGGCGCCGTCGAGACGATGACGCGGGTCCGCCAGGCCGCCCCATTGACCATGGGCTGGTGCATTGACTGCCATCGCCTTAATAAGGCCGCGGCGCCCAGCTATTGGAAGCGCGCCGGGGGGCCCGTTGACTGCAACGCCTGCCACTTTTAGGGAAAGAGCCATGACCGATCCTCAACAGCCTAACGAAGCGGAGCCGAAAGAAGGACTCGTCGCGCGTCTGGAGTCCGAGGACCGCCGCGACGGCCTCACGCGCCGCCAGTTCCTCCAAGGCCTGAGCGCGAGCTTCGCGGGGCTTTCGATGGCCGCTTGCGGCAAGGCCGAAGCGCCGGAGAAAATTGTCCCCTATCTCGACCAGCCCGCGAGGACGGTCCCGGGCCTTTCCATTTGGTATGCCTCGACCTGCGGCGGTTGCCAGGCGTCCTGCGGAGCCCTGGTCAAGAGCCGGGAGGGACGGCCGATCAAGATGGAGGGGAGCCCCGAGCATCCTGTGTCCAAGGGCGGGCTTTGCGGGCGGGGCCAGGCCACGATTTTGGACCTCTACGATTCCGCCCGTCTTCAGCAGCCTCTTGCCAAGGGAAGCCCGATCGCCTGGGACCGGGTGGATGCGGAGATCCAGCGAGAGCTCGATTCGATCTCAAAGAAGGGCGGGCATGTCGTCCTCGTGTCCCGCACGATCACGAGCCCTTCGATCCACGCGGCCGGCAAGGCGCTTAAGAAGCGCTATCCGGCCGTCCGCCACGTGGCCTACGACCCGTCCTCGGCCTCCGCGATTTTGGACGCTCATAAGAAGACTCACGGGCTGCGGGCATTGCCTCGCTATCATTTCGACAAGGCGCGCGTTCTTGCGGGCTTCGGCGCCGATTTCCTGGGGGCGTGGCTTTCCCCCGTCGAGTGCTCCCGCGACTGGGCTTCGGCGCGCGATCCCCAAAAGATGCGCTCACGCATGTCCTATTTCGTCCAGTTCGAGGGCCGCATGTCGCCGACCGGCGCCAACGCCGACAAGCGCATCCGGATGAAGCCTTCCGAGGAGCTCGCGACGATCGCGCAGTTGGGGCGGCTTCTGGCGAAGCGCCTCGGTTGGCCGGAGATCCCGCCGCGCCTGGGGGCGAGCTCCGTCGCCTCCGGCGATTTGGCGGCGCTGGCGCGAAAGTTCGCTGCGGCGCGCGGCGAAAGCCTCATCGTCTCCAGCTCTCAAAACGCCGACGTCCAGGTCCTGGTCAACTGGCTCAATGAGCGCCTCGGCAATTATGGGAAAACCCTCGACCTCGCGAAGCCATCCTATCAGTACGGCGGGGATGATCGCGCGATGGCGGAGCTTCAAAAGGATCTCGCGGCTGGAAAAATCGACGGGCTCGTTTTTCTCGATTGCAACCCGGCCTATGATTCGGCGGAAGCGGCGGGATTGCGCAAGGCCTTGGAATCCCAGCGTCGCCCGCGCCTCTTGGTCTCCTTGGCCGACCGGATGGATGAAACGGCCTCTTTGTGCGGCTATGCCCTGCCTCTTTCCCACGCGCTCGAATCGTGGGGGGACGCCAAGCCCGTCTGGGGGACGGCGAGCCTTATTCAGCCGCTGCTGAAGCCTCTCTATCAATCTCGATCGATCCTCGAGACTCTCCTTGCATGGGGCGGCGCTTCGGACTCGGCCTATGACTTCATCCGCGACGTGTGGAAGGCCGAGATTTACCCGAAGCAAAAGGAGTCCCCGGGGGCGGATTACAGCGCCTTCTGGAACAAGGCGGTCGAGAGGGGAGCCGTCTCTCTTCGGGAGCTGCCGGCCGCCGTCCGCGGGTTCGGCGCGGGCGCGATTTCCGGCGTCAAGCCGGCGAGCCGCGGCGCGGGAGATTTCGAGCTTGATGCCTTCGTGTCGGTGCCGCTCTTCGACGGACGTCAGGCGAACAACCCTTGGCTCCAGGAGTTTCCGGATCCGGTCACGAAGGTCGCGTGGGGGAATGTCGCTTCGTTTTCCGTCGCGGACGCGGCGCGTCTGGGTCTCGATGAAGGCCAGATGGTGCGCCTGTCGGGGACGGACGGGGCTTCGGCGGAGATCCCGGCGCATATCCAGCCGGGCCAAGCGGATGGAGTCGTCGCCGCGGCGCTCGGCCATGGCCGCAAGAACGCCGGGCCGATCGCTTTCAACGAGCCGCGCAGCAGGATGTTCCCGATCGAGGAGGACGCGGTTTTGGCGGCGGACCTCTATCCCTTGCGGGCCGGCTCGGGAGTTTCCGTCCAGAAGACGGGCCGCGCCGTGGTGCTGGCCAAGATTCAGACCTA
>JAJYFI010000037.1 GCA_021790955.1 bacterium
CTTCGCGGGGTAGAGCAGCCCGGTAGCTCGCAAGGCTCATAACCTTGAGGTCGCTGGTTCAAATCCAGCCCCCGCAACGGTTTTCGTCGAGAAATCGGCCCTCGGATTCTCCGGGGGCCTTCTTTTTTAGGCCCCAAAAGCCACGCAGCTTCGCAAGGAGCGTGCCGGAGCTTATCGCCGCCATCCAAGAGTATCTCGACAATCACAACCAGAATCCTCGCATCTTTGCGTGGACGGCGCCCGTAGAACGGATTTTGACGAAAATCGCCAAATGTAAAGAAGCGTTGGAGACACTACACTAGGAGACGATCCGGCCGTCCGAGCCCACGGGCTCGAGGACGCGCGGCTTGCTCGCGGGCTCGGGCCGCAGCTTGAAGCGTTTCCTCAGCGCCGAGAGCCTCTCCGAGATCCCGGTGTACTCGAGCTCCGTCATCGGGAGCATCGCGGCCCCGAAGAAGCCTTGCCGGCGCATCTCGATCGATTTGTCGGCGACGCGCGAGCGGACGGCGTCCCAGAAGGGATGGTCGAAGACGTCCACCGGCTCCGTCAACTTTCCTTCGTGCACCGAGAAGGCGGCGCAGCTCACGATCGGGGGGCCGTCGAAAAAGCTGACGGGCGAGTGGAGCTTGACCGGCATCAGAGGCATCTGATGCGACCCCCGCATCGCCCCGGCCACGTAATGGCCGATGTGGTAGGGCGAGAGGATCTCGCCCGTCGCGGGGAAATTCATCTGGGAGCGCACGAGCATCACGGGGTCGTCTTTGCCGGTGTATTTGCCCGCGATGTTGTGGAGCCGTTCGGTCGCGACGGCCGCGGCCTGTTCGTCGGAAGCCCGGGACCAGATGGACTCCACCACGTAGCGCTCGGGATCCCGCAGAAGGGTGGCGAGGTCGTAGAGGTCTTGCGGCGTCTCGAGCTCGATCGTCCGGTCTTTGTCCACCGTCGAGACGTCCATGACGACGAAACGGAAGCCCCGGCTCATCTTGGGAGACAGCAGCAGCCCCGGGCTGTTCATGGGGTCCGCGAAGGCGAGGTAAAGGGGGAGATTGTAGGCTCCGGGGTCGGTCTTGTCCGCCGCGAAGAAGAGGAACGGCTCTCCCGGCCGCTCCTCGAACTCCATCTCCGCGACGGCGGGGCCCAGCCCCCGGACGTTCCCGGAGAAGGAGTCGATCAAGAGGTCCTGGCCCGCCCCGTAAAGTCCCTGGCGCTGGGCGCACTGCGTCCCCGTGACGAAGGCCTTCCAAGCCAATTGATGGACGTCGGGGTCGCCGACGCCCCGGTCATGAGTCATGAGGATCGCCACGTCGTCGCCGGTGTGGCTGACGTAGAGGTCCTTGAGCAGTCCCTTGCGGTTGAGATTGACATGCTCCACGATCGTCTTGACAAGCCTTTGGGAGGGCCGAAGATGCCCTCCGATCGACCCGACATCGGCTTTGATGACCGTCACCGTGAGCTTCATGGCAGGGCCTCCCTGATGATTTCTGAAACCCGCAACGATGCCGCCAGGAGCGGCGCCGTCATGAGGGCGTTTTGCGCCGGGTCCGGCTCAGGTCGTCATCCAACCGCCAGAAATGCTTCCTCTGGGCGGGGGCGAGGACAAACTGGAAGACCTGGGAGCGTCCCGCGCGGAAATTCCCGGCGGACATGAGCAGGTAGTATTCCCACATCCGCTTGAAGCGCTCGCCATAGTGCGCGGCGAGTTCCGGCCAGGCGCGCTGGAAATTCTCGTTCCAGGCCATCAGGGTGGGATCGTAATGGGAGCCGATCTCCTGGGCGTCCTCGATCAAGAAAAGGCCCTCGGCGGTCGCGGTGATCTGCGAGAGAGACGGAGTCACGCTGCGGGGAAAGATGTAGCGTTCCATCCAGGCGTCCGAGGTGCCTTCCGTGCTCAGGGGGTTGCAAATCGACTGGAGCACGAAGACCCCGTCCGGCGAAAGCGCCCGGCTCGCCGTCTCGAAGAATTCCCGGAGATGCTGCGGCCCCACATGCTCGATCATGCCGATGCTGACGACGCGGTCGTAGCGCCCGGCGACGAAGCGGTAGTCCATGGCCTCGATGGCGAGCGGAAGCCCTTGGCCGATCTCTTGCGCGTATTTCGCTTGCTCTCGCGAGACCGTGACCCCGGTGACCGAGACCCCGTAGCGTCGCGCGGCGTAGGCGGCCAGGCCTCCCCAACCGCAGCCGAGGTCGAGAAGGGAATCCCCGCGGCTCAGTTGGAGCTTGCGGCAGACAAGGTCGAGCTTCGCCTCCTGCGCGGCGTCGAGGTCGCGGGCGTCGCGCCAATAGGCGCAGCTGTAGATCATGCGCCGGTCGAGCATCCGCATGAAAAGATAGTTGCCCAGGTCGTAGTGCCGCCTGCCCACCTCCCAAGCGCCCGTCCGCCGCGCCGCATTGACGCGCAGCGCCAATGATCGCCAAAAGGAGAGCTCGGACCCGGACGGGAGGGTTTCGTCGAGGCGTTCGGCCAAGACGCGGGCCGAGAAGGTGTCAAGACGTTCGCAGTCCCACCATCCCTCCATATAGGACTCCCCGAGCCCCAACGCTCCCTCGGCGGCGACCCGGTCGAAGACCCGGGCGTCCTTAACGCGCATGTCCCAGGGCGAGGGGCCGTCGATCGCGACCCCGGCCCGGCCCAGCGCTTCGCCGATCGTCCTTTCAGAGATGAGCATGCCATCCGCTCCCGCAACGTTTGCGCCGGGGCGGCCGGACCAGACTGGACCTTGCCTTTTTCGAGGGAACTTGCTAGGATTTAGCACTTCCTGAAGCTTTCTAAATAAAAGACAATAAAAGATGGACGTAGACGGTCGGAGGTGAGGCATGCTTCTCAAGTCGATCGAGATATTCGGCTATAAGTCGTTCGCGCAGAAGACGACGCTGGAGTTCAAGCCTGGGATCACGGGCATCGTGGGCCCCAACGGCTCCGGCAAGTCGAACATCATTGAATCGATCCGCTGGTGCCTGGGCGAGATGTCCTGGAAATCCCTGCGCGCGGGGGCGATGACGGACGTCATCTTCGCGGGGACGGCGAAGAGGGCTCCCCTCGCGCTGGCGGAAGTGACGCTTTCCTTCGACAACGCCTCCAACCGGCTTCCCGTCGACTACACCGAGGTCATGGTCACCCGGAGGCTCTTTAAATCCGGGGAATCCGCCTACTTCCTCAACAAAACTCAGTGCCGGCTGAAGGATGTCCGCGAGCTTTTCCTCGACACGGGCTTGGGCGAAGAGGGCTACGCGATCATCGACCAGGGCGGGGTGGACTTCGTCCTCAATTCCAAGCCCGAGGAGCGCCGCGCCCTTTTCGAGGAGGCCTCGGGCGTCTCCCGCTACAAGGCCAAACGCGAGGAGGCCCTGCGCAAGCTCGAGCGCGTCGAGGCGGACATGGGCCGTGCCCAGGACGCCCTAGCTCTTATTTCGGACCAGGTGCGGAAACTGGACAACGACGCGCGCAAGGCGAAGCTTTTCGAGAAATACCAGGCCGAGCTCAAGGCTCTCGAGGCCACGCTTCTCTGCCAGGAGATCAAGGGGCTGCGGGAGGCGGTCGAGGCTCTCTCGTCCGAGGCCGAGCCTCTCGCGCGAGCTCTGGAGGACGAGCGGGCCCGGAGGGACGCCGCCGACGCTGAAGCCCAGGCCATCGAACTTCGGCATGCCGAACTCCTCAAGACGGTCACCGATTTGAAGGCGGAGGCTTCCCAGGGGACGACAGAGTTCGCGCGTCTCGAGGAGCGCATCCGCCATGCCCGCCGCAGCGCCGCCGAGGCGGCCGCCTCGGCGGAAAGGCTCAAGGGGGAAATCGCGGGGATGGGGGCGCGGCTTGAGGAGATGGCGCCCCGGACAGAGGCCGCGCGTCTCGCGGCCGCGGGCGCCAAGGAGGCCCTCGAGACGGCGCGGGAGGCGGCCGACGCGGAAGACGAGGCTTTGGCCGCTTTGGCCGGCGAGGGGGCGGGGCTCGAAAAGGCTTTCGAGGAGGCCAAGCAATCGGTTCTGGCCGCGGCACAGAAGGGCCTTGAGGCGCGGCGCCTTTGCGACCAGGAGCGCTCGAAGTCCGCTCACATGCAGGCGGAGCTCGCCTCCTTGGATCGCGACGCGGCGCGGGAAGAGGAGCGAGCCCTGGCGGGAGAAGGCGAACTGAAGGAGCTTGCCGCTTCCTTCGAGTCCGGGCGCGAGGCGGCCCTGAAGGCTCGGACGGATCTCGATGAGGCGAGGGCGCGGCTTGAGTCCTTGGACCGGGAGGATCGCGATATCGCGGCGTCGATTTTAGAAAAAACGGAGGCCTTCGCCGCCGCGAAGGCCCGGGCCGAGGCTCTCGAAGCCGAGGGCCGCAAGAACGCCTATTGGTCCGGCGCGCAGGCCTGTCTCCAGGCGTCGATCCCGGGCCTCGTCGGCCTCGTCGGCGATTTGATCTCGATTCCCGAGGAGGCGCGAGAGCCCCTGGAGGACCTCCTCGGCGAGAGGTTTTTCGCGGTCGCCTGCCAGGACTCGAAGGCCGCCTCCGAGGCGGTCGCCTTCCTGCGTGTTTTGGGGGCCGGCCGCGCGCGCTTTTTGGTGCTCGACGCCGTTCCCGAGATCCCGGTCGACCGGGCCATGCCCGAGTCCGCGGCCGCCCTCTTGAAGAAGGCGGGTTTCGACCCGGCTCATGAAAAGGCCGTCCGCTTCCTGTTGGCGGAGGCCTTCGAGCTTTCGGGCGCGCTTCACTCGGGGCCCTGGGTGTTCGGCGGCGCCCCCCAGCCGTCGGGCGAGGCGGCGAGCGCTCTCGCCGATCTTCCGTCGATGCGCGAGGCCTTGAGGCGGCTTGAAGGGGAGCTGGAGGCCTTCCGGAGCCGCCGGGAAGCCGCGGCCGCCGAATCCGTCAAGGCCCGCGAGTCCCTGCAGGCTCTCGATGCGCGTTCGGCCGAGGCGATGAAGCTCGAGCTCGCCCTCGCGGCCCGCCTCAAGGAGAAAGAGGGCGCTTTGGCGCGGTCGAGGCAGGGGATCGGCCTTCTGCGCGAGGAGGCTTCGGCCAAGCGCGCGGAGATCGAGGCCCTCGAGGCCGTGATCGAGGGCGCGGCTAAGGACGCGGAGGGCGCCGCCGCGGAGGAAGTCCAGGCGAAGATTGCGGAAGAAGCCGCGGCCCAATCCTTGTCGCGCTTCAAGGATTCTCTCAAGGAGCGCGAGCTCCGGGTGCGGGAATTGCGCGGCCAGGCTTCCAACATCGAGTATCGAGCTTCGGTCGAGGAGGAGGCGGTTCAAAGGCTCGAACGCGAGAAGGCGAGCGTTTTGTCCCAGATCGAGTCCGCGAAGGCGGAGATCGAGCGGCTTTCGGCCCAGGCTTCGGAAGGGGAGGGGACGGCCGAGCGCTCCGAGGTCGAAAAGGCCGCGATCGGGGAGCGCCTCGGCGCCCTTGAGGCGGAGATCGGCCGGATCGGGTCCCAGCGCTCCGAGGCCGAGACGAACCTGTCGGCCAAACGCCAGGAATTGAAGGCGCTCCAAGATTCGGTCGAGAGCCGCCGCGCCGAGCTCTCGACGAAGGAAGTCGAGCTCTCCAGCCGCAAGGCGGCCCTCGATGGCCTCGAGAAGCGGCTCATGGAGGAAAGCGGCATGAGCTACGAGGACGCCGCCAAGCTTCAGAGCGAGGAGGCGCCGAGCCGGGAGCGGCTCGAGATGCTCCGCAAGCGCGTGCAGTCCTTGGGCAACGTCAACCTCGCGGCGCCGGAGGAGTACGAGGAGCTCTCGTCGAGGCAGAACTTCCTCTCCTCCCAGATCGAGGACTTAAACAAAGCCAAGGAGGACTTGAGGCTCGCGATCTCGCAGGTGAACTCCTCGACCCGGGAGAGCTTCCTCAAGACCTACACCGAGGTGCGCGAGCACTTCCGCCGCATTTACGGAGTCCTCTTCGAGGGAGGGGAGGCCGATCTCGTCCTCACCATGCCGGACAACCCCATGGAAACCGGAGTCGACATCGTGGCCCAGCCGCCGGGCAAGCGCCTTCAGAAGCTCTCGCTTCTCTCCGGCGGCGAGAAGGCCCTGACCGCGCTGGCGCTTCTCTTCGCCTTCTTCATGGTGCGCCCCGCTCCTTTCTGCCTCTTGGACGAGGCGGACGGCGCCCTGGACGACGCTAACGTCGGGCGGCTGGTCCGGATGTTGCGGGAGTTCGCCTCGCGCACGCAATTCCTGGTCATCAGCCACAACAAGCGCACGCTCGAGGCCGCGGACGTGATCTACGGGGTCACGATGGCCGAGATGGGGGTGAGCCGCATCGTCTCCGTCTCCCTGGCCAAGGCGCAGTCGATCGCCCAATCGGTGGGGCAGGCCCCGGCCGCCGCGGCGGCTTAGTCGGCTCGGGGTCGGAGGGGACTTCTTTCCCCTGCGGCGGGGAATGTGTTAAAGTGGCCTGCCTGCCGGCCGGTAGGCGGGCGCGGGACGCATCCCGATATGCGATTCCTCACTTTCCTCGCCAGCCGCTTCGTCGCCGGAGACAACGCCCAGGAGGCGGCGGGAGTTGTTCGCGGGCTCAACCAGGACGCGCTTTTGGCCTCCCTCGACTTTCTGGGGGAAAACGTCACCTCTCGGGACGAGGCGATCCGCGCCACGGAGGAGTACGTCGGGCTTCTCAAGCTCATCGCCCAGGCGGAGATCGATTGCAACGTTTCGGTCAAGCTCTCCCAGCTGGGCCTCGGCTTGGATGAGGGCCTCGGCCGCGACAACTTGGACCGCCTGCTCTCGGAGGCGGCCAGGCTCAATAACTTCGTTCGCCTCGACATGGAGGGCTCCGAGTGGACCCAGCGGACGCTCGACGTTTTCTTCTCGTTCTTCCCGTCCAAATACCGCTGCGTGGGAGTTGTCATTCAGGCCGCGCTTAGACGATCGGAGCGGGACATCCAGGATCTCGTCCGCGCGGGAGCGCGGGTGAGGCTCTGCAAGGGGGCCTACAAGGAGCCTGCGGCGATCGCCTATCAGAGCCGCGAGGAGGTCAACGCCTCATATGATCACCTGGCGAAACTTCTTTTGAAGGCGCCGCGCCCAGCCTTCGCGACCCACGACGACGAGCGCATTCTCAACGCCGTCGAAGCGGCCAACGCGGCCGGCCTCAAGCCCGGAGACTTCGAGATACAGATGCTCTATGGTTTGCGAGCGAGCCGCTGGCGCGAGCTGGCGCGCCAGGGGCATGCCATGCGCGTTTACGTCCCCTACGGTTCCCATTGGTTCCCTTATTTCTGCCGCCGCCTTCGCGAGCGAAAGGAGAATATCGCCTTTGTCCTGAGGCATTCGTTCAAATAAATGAAAGCGATCCTGAAAGCCAAGCCCGTTCCCGGCGCTGTTTTTTCGGAAGTGGCCGATCCCAAGCCTCGCCACGGCGAGCTTCTGATCAAGGTGCACCGCGCCTCCATCTGCGGCTCGGATTTGGCGCTCTATAATTGGAACTCCTGGGCGCCTGGCCGGGTCAAGACCCCTCTGATGTTCGGCCATGAGTTCTGCGGAACGGTCCTGTCCTGCGGACCCGGCGCTTACGGTTTCAAGGCGGGAGACTTCGTATCGGTCGAGTCCCACATCTACTGCGACCGATGCCTCCAATGCCGCCTTGGCCAGCGCCACGTTTGCGAGAACATGAAGCTCATCGGGGTCGACGCCCCCGGCGGCTTCGGCGAGTTCGCGGTCATCCCCGCCCGCGTCGCTTGGCGGCACAAGACGGGGTCCCTGCGCGACCTGGGCTCGCTTTTCGAGCCGTTCGGGAACGCCGTCTACTCGGTCTCGGTCGAGGACGTCAGGGACCAGATCGTTTTGATCCAGGGCGCCGGCCCCCAGGGGCTCTTCGCGGTCGCGGTCGCCAAGGCCCTGGGCGCGCGGCGCGTGGTCGTCGTGGAGGGCTCGAAATTCCGCGGGGCCTTGGCCGAGAAGATGGGCGCGGACGCCGTGGTCAAGCCCGACGGGGCGAGAACCCTTTCCAAGGCCCTCAAGGCGGCCAAGAGGCCCGGGGGCTATGACGCCGTTCTCGAGCTTTCCGGGAACGCCGAGGCCGCGGCCATGTCCTTGAAGGCGGCCCGGGCCGGCGGGCGGGTGACGGCTTTTGGCCTTCCGGGGCGGCCGGTCGAGATCGACTGGGCGCAGGACCTCATCTTCAAGGGCCTGAGGGTTTACGGGATCATCGGCCGGAGAATCTGGGAGACCTGGGAGCAGGCGGACGCGCTTTTGGAGTCCGGAGCGGTCGACCTCCGCCCGGTCGTCACGCACGTTCTTCCCATGAAGGATTTCAAGGAGGGCTTCAGGCTCATGATGTCCCCCGAAAAAAACTGCGGCAAGGTGGTGCTGGTTCCATGAAAACGGCTTCCGTTTCGACTCTGAAAACTTCTTCCGGGTTGTTTCTGCGCGAGGCCCTGGAGCGCATGAAGCGCGAGGGGAGGATCTCCCACACGCGCGTCCTCGAAGGAGCGCAGGAGCCTGTCGCGATGATCGACGGCAAGCGCGTGATCAACCTCTCCTCGAACAACTATCTGGCCCTGGCGAACCACCCCGCGATGAAGCAGGCGGCGAAGGAGGCGATCGACCGCTGGGGCGTCGGCACCGCCGCCGTGCGTCCCATCATTGGGACGATGACGCTCCATGAGGAGTTGGAATCTCGCCTGGCGCGCTTCAAAGGGACGCAAGCCGCGGCGCTCTTTCAGTCCGGCTTCACGGTCAACGTCGCTTGCTGCCAGAGCTTGATGGACGCCGAGGACCAGCTCTTGATCTCCGACGAGCTCAACCACGCCTCGATCATCGACGGGGCCAGGCTCGCGAAGGCGCCCCGGAAGATCTATCCCCACCGGGACATGAAGGCGCTCCAAGCGATTCTCGAATCCCCGGAGTCGCGCCGGGCGACGAGGAAGCTCATTGTGACGGACGGCGTCTTCAGCATGGACGGGGACGTGGCGCCGCTTCCAGAAATCGTCGAGCTCGCGGAGCGCCACGACGCGATGGTGATGGTGGACGACGCCCACGCGACGGGGGTGATGGGGAAAAACGGGCGCGGCACGCCGGATCACTTCGGGCTTTCAAAAAGAATCCAGGTGCAGATCGGAACGCTGTCGAAGGCCGTCGCGTCGGTCGGGGGCTACGCGGCGGGAAGCCGGGATCTCGCGGATTATCTGCGCGCGACCGGACGTCCGTTCATTTTTTCTTCCTCGCATCCGCCCTCCGTCATCGCGACGTGCCTGCA
>JAJYFI010000038.1 GCA_021790955.1 bacterium
GAATTCAACCTCCATCTCCATTGTTCTTATAACTCGTCGCTAGCGTCTCTAGTTTATTCTATGGAATCCGGATCGTCGGCGCCTGAGTCTTGAGGGCAGACTTTGGGGGGCCGAAAGTCCTACCAGCATAAGTTTGCCAACTTGGGAACAAATCAGGGGTCTCGACCGTTATATCTATGAGACGTCGGCATTGATTTAAAATGAAACAGGAGGTATTCTGATGGCGGTCATCAATGTTCCCAAAGCTCTTAGGGAGCGGTTGACGGAGGAGGGAACCGAGGCTTTGGTCCGGATATTGGACAAGATGGAAGAGCACGGCCAAAAAGCGGTTTTGGAGATCGTCGAGGGGCGATTCGAGAGACGGTTGGCAGAGGCCAAGGCCGATCTTATCAAGTGGATGTTTCTGTTCTGGGTGGGCCAAATTGGAGTCCAAATCGGCGTTTTATTTGCTTTTTTCCGCCGCTAGCATCGCCCGAAGGCCTTACTGGGCAAAATGTTAAACTGAAGCCCGGATGAGAAATCTCCGGCGCCTCGCGGCCTATGCCGCGCCCTGGAAGAAGCGCTTCTTTATCGCCGCCGTCTTCATGGCCGTCGTCGCGGCCTTGAACGGCGCCACGGTCTGGCTCTTGAAGCCCACGGTCGACCGCGTTTTTCTCAACAAGGACATGCAGACGCTCAAGCTGCTGTTGCTGCTCATCCCGGGAGTCTTCCTCCTCAAGCTCGTCTCGACTTACACGCAAAACTATTTCATGCGCTACGTCGCCCAGCGCTCGATCCAGACGATCCGCGAGGAGCTTTTTCGGCATCTTCACCGGCTCTCCGTCAATTATTCCTGGAAGTCGAAATCGGGGGACATCATCTCCCGCATCACCAACGACCTCGGCCGCCTCGAATCCGGACTTCAGGACCTGCCCCTTTATCTCATTCGCGACGGACTCACGGTGGTCGCCCTTGTCGGCGTCATGATCTGGATCAACTGGCGCTTCGCGCTTGCAGCGCTTGTCGCGGTCCCAATGATCGTCACCGTCCTCGTGGTGCTCGGACGCAAGCTTCGGGCATCGAGCCGGCGCGCCCAGTCCCTCACAGGGGAGATCGCCCACCGCTTCCAGGAGAGCCTCCACGGTATGCTCGTCGTCAAGGCCTTCAACTACGAAGAGTTCGCGATCCAGAAGTTCCTCAAGGACAACGATTCCCTCTTCCAGCAGATGATGCGCTACCAGCGTGCCAACGCCCTGGGAGGGCCCTTGATGGAGTTTCTGGGGAGCCTTGTCATCACGGGGCTCGTCTACGTCGGGGGTTCCAGGATCATTTCGGGAGCGATGACTCCCGGGGCCTTCTCGACTTTCCTCGCAAGCTTCTTCGCCGCTTACCAGCCGGTCAAGAATATCGCGAACATGAACGCGAACTACCAGATGTCCATGGCCGCGGCCGAGCGCATTTTCGCGGTCCTAGACGAGAAGCCCGCGATCGTCGAGAAGCCCGACGCTTTGCAGCTCGACCACCGCGCCGTCGGGGTTTCCTTCGAGAACGTCTTTTATCGCTATCCCGGCAAGGATCGCTGGGCGCTCGAAGGCTTGAGCTTCGAGATCGCCCCGGGGGAAACCGTCGCCATCGCGGGATCGAGCGGCTCGGGGAAGACGACGCTCATCCAGATGCTTTTAAGGCTTTTCGACCCGCTCGACGGCCGGGTGCTCGTCGACGGCAAGGACGTCCGGGATTACTCCCTCTACTCCCTGCGCCAGGCGATCGGGCTCGTCAACCAGGAGACGATCCTCTTCAACGGCACGGTGCTGGAGAATATCCTGGTCGGCAATCCCCACGCCTCCCGCGCGGAGGCCGAACGCGCGCTCGAACTTGCGGACGCGAAAATTTTCGTCTCGGAGCTTCCCTACGGCCTCGACACGGCGCTTGGCGAGCGCGGCCAAGGTTTATCCGGGGGCCAGCGCCAGCGGCTGGCGCTGGCCCGGGCCTTGGTGAAGAACCCGCCGATCTTGGTTCTCGACGAGGCGACCGCGCATTTGGACAGCGAGAGCGAGAGGAGCGTGCAGGCGGCGCTTGAGCGCGTGCTGCCGGGGAGGTCCGCGATCGTGGTCGCCCACAGGCTTTCCACGCTTCAGAGCGCCAGCCGCATCATCGTCCTGAGGCACGGGCAGGTCGCGGAGACCGGGAGCCACGCGGAGCTTCTCGCCCGCGGCGGCGTTTACGCGACCCTCTACAGGCTTCAGCAGCTCGAGCCGGAGGAAGAGGCTCCCGCCGAGGGCGCAGCCGCGGCCGCGGCCTAAGACAGTTCCTCGAGCTTGAGCTCGACCGACTCGGTCCTCTCCGAGAGCTCGGAGAGGCGCGCGCGCAGGTCGGGGGGGAAGGCGGGATCGCTCAGGAAGGCCTCGATCTTGGGCTGGGAGGGGGCGAGCGTCTTCTCGTAGAGCCCGGTCGAACGCAAAAGGTCCAGGACGCGCTTTTTATCCGGGAAGGACCATCGGCTCTTGCTTTCCTTGACCGCCTGGTAGCGAGAACCGAAGGCGCGCGCGTAGCCCTTTTTTTGGAAGATCGCGAGCACGTGGGCCTTGAGCCGCTCGACCTCATCAAGGAGGGAGCCCAGCTTGTCGATCGTCGCGGCGAGCTCCGCATCGGTGTCCTCGGCGAGCGCGGCCGAGGGGGCGGGGGGCGGAGCGGGCGCGGGGCGCGCGAAGGACTTCAGGGCCTCGGTCCTAAAGACAGGACAGAGAGAGCGGTAGTCGCAGAAGCGGCATTTGGTTTCCTGAGGAGAAGGAGCGAAGTCACCCTTGGTGATCCCCTCCGCCGCGAGGACGACGCGCTTTTTGACGCCGTCGATGCGCTCCTGCGGGCGCCGGGGAAGGGTATGCTCGGTGAGGCTCGGAAGGTGGTAGAAGGAAAGCCGCGCGACCTCGGCCCCTAGAAGGCTTTCGCAGGCCGCCTGGTACATGGCGAGCTGGGTGTCCTCGGCGACGCGGGCCGCGTCCAGGGCCTTGCCGGTTTTGTAGTCGACGATCGATAGCCGGCCGTCCGCCAGCCTGTCGATGCGGTCGACCTTCCCCGTCACGGGGACGCCTTCCAAGGCCGTGTTGAAATGGTATTCGACGAAGAGGGGGATGTGGAAGTCGGGGACGTGCTTGCGGTAGAAGAGGGTGATGAGGTCTTTTCCCTCCTGGAAATATTGGGCCTCGGTCTCCTCGTCCTTGTAGCCGCGGCTGACCCAGCGCTCTTTATAGTGGGCGAGCACGGCGTCCAGGGTCGGGGCCGGCGGCGCCTTGACCCCGTAGAAAAACTCAAGCGCCGTGTGGACGCTCTGGCCGAAGGAAAAGTAATGCTTCGGCTTCTCGGGGATTCGGTCGATGTAGCGGAATTTGTACTTCTGCGGGCACTCCTCGTAAAGGGTGATGGAGGAGTAAGACAGCGGCCTCGGCAAGCCCGCGAGCATGGGCTATTTTACCATGCTAGGAACGGCCGAGCTGCAGGAGCTCCGTATGCGGCGTTTCAAAATTCTTGCCGCCGATTGTCGTCTTGACGAGCCCCGTGAAGGGCGCGTAATAGCGGAACTCCCAGGAACCGGGGTACCGAAGGTCCGAGACGCGAACCTTGAGGCAGCCGCGGAAGGCCCCGCCATGGGTGGAGACAAAAGCCGCCGTGGAGACCAGGAGGTAGCTCATGCGGCGGCGGCCCTCCGGATCCTCCCAGGACATGCCGCTGGTGAAGGGGTAGCGCAGGAGGGCGTGGCGCCGCCCGCCCAGCCGCTCGAGAAGCCACCAATCCGTTTTTTCGTAGCCGACCTCGTCGTCGCGCACAAGCTTGCGGCCGGCATAGAGCCTGCCGCGCAAGACGGCCTCGCGGCCGCCGGAAGCCTTCTCGACGGAGACGATGAGCCGCATGTTCCGACCAAGGCTCTGACTGTCGCCGTAGGTCCAGGTGAGGCCCTTCTCGAGGGGGAAGAAATCGGGGCAGCTCATGAGTCCGGCCCGCGCGTCCGCGGCGCACCCCTTGAGCTTCGGGAAGTCCCTGGCGGCCGAGGCGAAATCCGCGAGGGCGGAGGCGCAGTCCTTGAGGCGCTGGGTTTCGATGCGTCCCGCGCGCACGTGGGCCTGGCAGGCAAGGGGGTCGCGGGGGCTTTCCCGGAAGATGCCTCGGTAGGCTTTCAGGGCCTTGAGCCATTCCCCATGCTCCTCAAAACGCAAGGCCTTCTTGTAGGAGTAGGAGGGGGAGGAGCAGCCGAGCGCAAGGAGCAAGGCGAAAGCCTCCCGTCCGAACCCTCCCCGCAGGCTCACGGCAGAAGCCCCTTCTCGCGAAAGCTGAAAAAGCCGGAGTCCGAAACGATGAGGTGGTCCTCGATCGGGATGCCCAGAAGGCGGCCCGCCTCTTTAAGACGCTCCGTCGTGCGCACGTCCTCCTGCGACGGCGTCGCATCCCCGGAGGGGTGGTTGTGGAGCACGATCACGGAGCAGGCGCCGTGGACGATCGCGGGATAGAAGACCTCCCGGGGATGGACCAAGCTCTGCGTGAGCGTCCCGATCGAAACCGTCTCCTGGTGGAGGAGCCCGCCCCTCGCGTTGAGATAAAAGGCGAGGAAATGCTCCTTGCGCGCCCGGCGCAAACCGGGCGGGACCCGCGCCACCACTCCTGAGGGGCTGGAGAGAATCGGTGCCTCGCGGGGGCTCATCGGCCGGAGCGCCTCCCTCGGCGGCCGGCCGGACGGGAAGCTTTCGTTCCCGCAAGCCGCCGCAGCGATTCCTTGAGGCCCTTCGGGGCCTTGGCGGAAGGCATCCGCCTGATCTGGGCGCCCAGGGACTTGAACTCGGCGAGGAGCGCTCGGCAAGCCGCACAGGAGCGCAGATGCGCCTCCTGCGCGCGGCGCTCCGCGCGCGCGATCTCCCCGTCGGCGTAGGCCGAGAGGCGTTCCGGGTCACACCCGGGCGTGCCGTTTTTTTTCAAGGATCGCCTTTTTCAGCGAGATCCTGGCCCGATAGAGCCGGGAACGCACCGTTCCCAAGGGGCAGCCGAGAACCTCCGAGATTTGACGGTATTTCAGCCCTTCCGACTCGCACAAAACGAGTATAGCCTTCTCCGCCGGAGGCAGGCAATCGAGGGCCTTTTGGAGCTGTTCTTCCTCCTCGCGCCTTTCCAGCGCGCGCAGCAAGTCCTCCGAGCCGTCCGGGATCACCTCGAGAAAGTTGCGGCTCTCCCCATTCTCGCCGACCGTCCCGCCGTTGGTGAGTGGAAAGACGAACTTTCTCTCCCAGCGCCGGCGCTGGTCGATGTAGACATTTTTCAGCACGGTGACGAACCACGCTTCGATCGGGCGGCCGGACGGAGCCCTTTTCCAGCTCTTGAGGAGCTTGAAGAACGCCTCTTGCACGATCTCCCGGGCCTCGTCGGCGTTGCCGCAAAGCTTGAGGGCGACGGAGTAGGCGCGGTCGGCGTATTCTTCGATGAAGCGTTCCACCACGGTTTTAGTCCATCGTCCTCTGCTCTTATTAACGTTTGAGACCGTCATTTTGTTCCCGGATTTCTTCCGCTTAACAATTCCGTAACGGCGCCGCAATCGTCTCGTAACAGAGGAGGCCCATACTTGTTTCGTCATGAGCTTGAAGGCCACGTCCGCCGGAACGGAATCCGCTCAAGAGGCGTCCGGGTCCTCCCGCCGCATCCAGGATCTCCCGCCTTCCTACCTCACCCACGAGCTGCGCGCTCCGATCACGGCGGTCCGCCTGGGCCTTGAGATGCTCCGGGACAGCCTGGGCTCCCGGCTGACGCATCAGGAGGATGGGCTTCTCTCCATCGCGATCAAGAACAGCTCCAGGATGGAGGGGCTCATCGACGACATCCTCGACTGGGCCAAGATCTCGGCCGGGAAAATGGACGTGCGCCTCTCGTCCGTCGCTGCCGGGGAGATCGTCCGAGAGGCGGCCGAAGGGCTTCAGGCCTTGGCGATCGCGAAGGGGATCCGCCTCACGCGGGAGGAGCCCGAGGCCCTGGGTCCCATCATGGCGGAGCCCAAACGGCTGCAACAGGTCCTCGTCAATCTCATCACGAATGCCGTCAAGTTCACGCCGCCCCGAGGGCGCGTCGTCGTCTCGATCAAGGCGGGGCGCGGCGAGCATGAGGGCACGGCCGTCTTTCGCGTGAAGGATTCCGGGCCGGGCATGTCCGCCGACGAGCTGGAAAAGGTCTTCCGGCCTTTTGTCCAGGCGAAGGCCGGCGCGGCCTCGGTGGGAATGAAGGGGAGCGGCTTGGGGCTGGCCCTTTCCAAGCTCCTCGTCGAGCTCCACGGCGGGAGGATTTGGGCCGAGAGCTGGCCCGGCTGCGGCTGCGAATTTTACTTCACCGTCCCGCTCGCCTCCGCGACGGATCGCGCGACCCGTCCCGTCTATCCGGAGCTCGTCGAGTACCACGGGCTCCTGCTCTCCTTGTCCCGCCGTCTTAACGCCTTCCTCGCCCTCCTCGGCTTGTAGCCGCTCGGACGCTTTCAGTTTCCGCATCGCTTCGGCTCCTTGAGCGGATTATCGGCCTGCGGGCCGCGGCGCGGATGAGCCTTTTAGGGCAGAGAAGACGAATGCTTTCGGCCCCCGAGGATCTGGGACCTTAAGCCCTTCCTGGGCGTCCTTACGCCCCGGCGTGGGGAGCGGCGGCCTCCCGGGGGGCGAATTTCTCCGAGAGGGTCCGCAGCTCGACCTCGAGCCGCGCCTTCACGATGTGGGTTTCCGGGGTGCGCTTTAAGTTCGAGACGAGGCCGAGGGGGCGCATGGCAAGCAGCCACCATTTTGTCATGTCGAACTGGTGGAGCCTCAGGCCGTTGCGGTAGTCGGCGGGGAACTTATGATGGAAATTGTGATAGCCTTCCCCGAAGGTGACGACCCCCAGCCAAGCGTTGTCGCGGGCGGTGTTGTCGAGCGAATAGGGCTTGGTCCCGTAAAGATGCGCCGCAGAGTTGATCAGGAAGGTCATGTGCTGGACGAGGACCACGCGCAGGAAGCCGCCCCAGAGGAGCCCCGCCACGGGGCGCCCGAAGGCCAGCCCCGCGAGCGTCGGCAGGAGGAAGCCCGCCGCGATGCCGATCGGCAGGTAGTATTTGTCCTGCCAGACGGCGAGACGGTTTTTAAGAAGGTCGGGGATGTTTTGAAAGCGCACGGCGCGCGGCCGGGGGTTTTTCAGGAATATCCAGCCCATGTGGGCGTAAAAGCCGCCCTTAAGGATGTTATAGGGGTCTTCCTCCTGGTCGACGAACTGGTGATGGTAGCGGTGGTCCGAGGACCAGCGAAGCGCCGTGTTCTCGAAGGCGGCCGCGCCGAAGATCAGGTAGAAAAGCTGGAGAAGTTTCGAGCATTCGTAGGTCTTATGGGAGAAGTAGCGGTGATAGCCGGCGGTGATCGAGAGCCCCGAGAGGAGGTACATGACGGCGAAGATGGCGATATCCGCCGCGCGAACGCCGTTATAGCGGACGTAGAGAGCCGTGCCTAGGAAGGCGATGACCGGAGTGACGGTGAGAAAGGCGATGTTGACGGGGTCGAGGGAGCGCTTTGTTGCGGTAACGGTTGAAGTTCGATCTAGCAATGGAGTGAACATGAATTATTATACGTTATTTGCCCGCCCCCGCCTTCAGAATCTTGAGCATTTCCCGATGGATGCGGCCGTTCGTCGCCAAGGTTTCCCGCCCGAATCGCGGCCAATCGATCCCCCACGATTGGCCCGAAAAATCGCTGACGCGGCCTCCCGCTTCCTCGACGAGGAGGCTCCCCGCCGAGACGTCCCAGGGGTTGAGGCTGAACTCCCAGTAGCCGTCGGCGCGGCCCGAGGCGATCCACGCCATGTCGAGGGAGGCGGAGCCGCTGCGCCGGACGTCGTGGGACTTGACCATGAATCGGCGGTAGAACTCGACGTAGAAGCGGGAGCGCTCCGCCCGGTCGTAGGCGAATCCCGTGAGAAGCAGCGACTCCGAGAGACGGAGGGCGCGGCTGACGCGCATGGGGCGGCCGTTGAGCCGGGCGCCGCGGCCTCGTTCGGCCGTGAAGCGCTCGTCGCGGAAGGGGTCGTGGACGCCCGCCAGGATCGGCCGCCCGCGGAAAAGAAGGGCGATCGAGACGCAGGCCGCGGGATAGCCGTGGGCGTAGTTGGTCGTCCCGTCCAAGGGGTCGATGACCCACAGGTAATCGGCATCCTCCCGCCGCCGATGCTTCTCTTCCGCGACGATCCCGTGGAGGGGGAAGCGATTCTCGAGGAGCCCCACGATGAAGGCCTGGCTTTGAAGATCCGCCTGGGTCAGGAGATCGGCTCGGCCTTTGTAGCGGACGGAGACCCGTCCGAAATGCCGCAGGAGGATGCGGCCGGCGCCGTCGAGGGCCCGGCCGAGCGCGGCTTTGAAATCCCGCATCGCTGGCATAGGAAATCCGGTGACACCATACCAATTTCCTATAAACTGCGGGATGAAATACGTATGGTGTCACCGGATTTCATCAGATACGGGAACTTGATCGAAGGAGGGAGGCTTTGGCAAGATGGGGCTGATGATCTCCGCCTTGAATCTTAAAAACGGAGCCGTTGTCAGGATCGATGGCTCCCTATTTAAAGTCGTCGAGTCCGTCAGCCATGCGGGCGGCGGACGCGCGGGCGCCATGGTGCTCGCGAAGCTGCGGGAGCTTGAGACGGGGCGCGTGATGGAGAGGCGCTGGGGCCCCGACGATCGCGTGGAGGAGATCCCCGTCGACCGGCTCCGTACCGAGGCGGACGGGATCGAGCTGCTCGGCTCACGCCTTCGGGTTCAGCGGATCGCCCGCTCGATCGGGGTGAGAGAGCTGGCCCGGATGGTCGACTGCTCGGCGAGCCTCATCTCCCAGATCGAGCGAGGCAGGGCCAACCCGTCGGTGAGCACCCTCTACGCGATCTCGAGCGCGCTCGGCATCTCGCTCGACAGCCTCTTCGGCGAGCAGGCCGAGCTGCAGCCGGTGGAGGCTCCGGCGCCACCGCCCGACACGCCCGGGAGCCTCGGGCCGGCGGTCGACGGCACGCCGCTCGTGCTTCGCCCGGGGCAGCGAC
>JAJYFI010000039.1:0-6522 GCA_021790955.1 bacterium
TGTTCTGGCTGATCGCGCTGCCGCTCGGCTACGTGGCGACCGTCGCCTACTACCGCCACCGCGCGCGCCGCCAGGGCATCGCGAGCCCCGTTCGCGCCTACGTCCTCGTGGGGCTTGCGTTGCTGGCCCTCCTCGCGCTCATCCCGCTGGCGGGACGCTTGGTCCTGCCGGGCGACCTCGTCTTTTTTTCCATGCATCATCCCAGACGTCGCGTCGTCGACCACGTGGGAATCTATCTGGGCAAAGGCTATTTCATTCACGCCTCGGTGAGCGAGGGCGTCCATATCCAGTCGATCCGGGACCCCTACTATATCGAAAGGCTCGTCTCCATACGGAAATACGCCGGATTCTGATCCGTAGTAGAAGAAGAAGTTGAAGCCGCAGGGACCTATTTGCTATGGTAGTCACTCGTCGCGTCGCCAAACGGCGGCGCAGGAAAACATGGCAAGCGCATCGACGCCCAAAGCCTCCTCGCAGAAAACCCCTTTGCCTGCGGTCATCAACCTTCCCGCCCAACGGGCTCGCCACCGCATCGACGCCGCCGGCCAGGTCCTGGGGCGGCTCTCCACGCGCGCCGCGACGCTTCTGCGGGGCAAGCACAAGCCCCTCTACACGCCCTCCCTGGACTGCGGCGACTTCGTCGTCATCACGAACGCGAAAGCCATCAAGCTCACGGGGCATAAGATCGACCAAAAGTTCTACTTCAGCCATTCCGGGTACGCGTCGGGCGCCAAGGTGACCCCGATGTCGCGGGTCATGGAAAAAAACCCGGCGAAGGTCGTCTATCTCAGCGTCAAGCGCATGATTCCCGCGAACCGCCTGCGCGCGAAGCAATTGAAGCGCCTGCGCATCTACGCCGGAGCGGAGAGTTAAATGCCCCAAGTTTTCAGCCATTTGATGGCCACAGGCCGCCGCAAGACCTCGATCGCCCAGGTGCGCCTCGTGCCGGGCGGCAAGGGCCAGGTGACGGTCAACAAAAAATCGCTCGACGAGTATTTCGGCGGGCAGGGCCGCCAGAAGACCTCGGTCACCGAGCCTTTGAAGCTCGTCGAGGGTTCCCAGAAATTCGATTTTGTCCTCAAGATCGTGGGCGGCGGAACGACCGGCCAAGCTGAAGCGGCGCGCCTCGCCATCGCCAAGGCCATGGTCAAGCTCGACTCCAAGAACCGCAAGATCATGCGCGCGAACGGCTTCCTC
Organism: bacterium; assembly: GCA_021790955.1. Lineage (GTDB taxonomy): Bacteria > Elusimicrobiota > Elusimicrobia > UBA1565 > UBA9628 > JAJZAK01. The sequence continues at coordinate 1,198 of JAJYFI010000039.1, forward strand.
ACCCGCGACCCGCGGATGGTCGAGCGCAAAAAGAGCGGCCAGCCCAAGGCGCGCAAGCGCTTCCAATACTCGAAGCGCTGATCCGCGGCGGAACGCCCCGTGGAAAGAGTCAAGGTCCGGGGCTTGGCGCTTCTTCTGGCGAACCTATTCCTCGGCTGGGGCGTCCTCGTCGGGGCCAAGTCCCTCTACGACCTCTTCGTCGGGGAGCCCGAGGCGAACGCCTATTCCGTCAAACCCTGGACCTATGTCACCCGGAAGCAATGGATGCGCTACGGGGGATTCGAACTCGCCTACGCCCTTTCTTGCCTGGGCCTGAGCGTCGCCATCCGCCGCTATTCCCGATTCCTCCCCGAGGCCGCCGATCGCCCGAAGCCTTCGGGGCCCGATTTTTTCCGTTGAAATCCATTTTCTTTTCGAGCCGGACTTCCTCGCGTCGGTCTTCCGCCGTCCTGCGGGCGGTCGATAAAGACTTAGACGGCGCCGCCAAGGGGCTTGGCGCCTTTTTCGCCAAGCCATCCCCCGAGACCTCGATCGAGGCCGCCGCCAACCTCGAAGGCGTCCAGAAGCGTCTGCGGGCCGCCATGGCGAGCGGCGGCGATTCCCTGGGCCCGTCGGCGACTCTGGCGCTGGAACGGCTTGGCTCCGCCTTCGGCTCCCTTCGTTGGGCGATCAAGGAAGTCGTCTTCTGGCGTCTGCCGCAGGATAAGTCCCACGGCCGGACCTCCCTCCTCATCGGGGAGTCGATCCAGCGCCTGCGCCGGGCGCTCGCGGCGGCCTCGGCCGATCGGCGCGAGACGCTGCTTCTCGAGGCGCGCCGATCGGCCAGGTCGCTCATCCGACTTCTGAGGGAAGGGCAGGAGAGGCTGTGGAAAGGGGACGCTCCCTTCGTTCAAGGCCTGCAGCGGGGCGAGATTTTGCGTCTCCTGCTGGAGGCGGCGGCCGCCTTCGACGAGGCGCTCGAAGGCTTCCTTCTGGAGTCCGAGGGGCTTCGATGAAGGGGTTGTTCGGCAAGACGGCCAGCCGGATCAAAAAGCTCCTCGTGCTGCTCGCCGCGTGGGCGACTCTTTTCAGCTTCGCGACGCTGGCCAGGCTCTCGGTGGGCTTCGGCTTCGATGGGACCTTGGTGCGCTCCGAGGAAGCCTTCGGCCGCGCTTTGGCCTCGGGCGCTCCGGCGTGCTCCGAGGGATTCTGGGCCGAAGTCAACCGCTCCTACGATCTCGAGCGCGTGAAAATCGTCCCCTACGCCCTCGCGTGGTTTTTCCGGCTCTTGGGATTCCGCGTGATCGTCCTGAGCCCTCGCCCGAACGCGGATGCGGAGCACCTTATGAAGGACTGGCGCTACCTCCTTCCTCCGGGCCGATTCGTCTTGGCGGGTTCCCTCCGGAGCCTGCTCGATAAGCTGAAGACGGGCCGTTTTGTGCTGTTTTTGTCGAGCTCAGCCCCGGAATTAAACGCCGCCAGGGAAGCCGATATCCGTCCCCTGCGCATTCTATCGGGAGATTCCAATTCACCATGCCCCGAACTTGCCCCGGCGACGCCCGATAGGCCCGCGGCAACCCTCTGGGTCCCTCTTTCGCAATATTGACCCGCTTCCCCGCCATGCGCTAGAATGGGCGCCTTAGACCATGTCGATGAGGCCGCGCATCTCCACAAGACGCCCGTGTGGACAATTTGGCCACTAATCCCGCATCCATGAGCCCCAAACGAATCCCCTTCATCGCCGGCAACTGGAAAATGCATCTAGGGCTGGCGGACGCCGCCAAGCTCGCGCGAGAGATCAAGGACGGGGTCGGCGCCGGGGACGCCGAGGTCGCTCTTTGCGTTCCTTATACGGCGCTCATCGTCGTGGCCGAAATCCTCAAGGGCAGCCCCGTCAGGCTCGGGGCCCAGAATCTCCATTGGGAGCCCCAGGGGGCCTTCACGGGCGAGATCGCCGCCGGCCAGCTCGCGGATGCCGGATGCCGCTATGTGATCGTGGGGCACAGCGAGCGGCGGCGGCTCTTCGGAGAGACGAACGCGATCGTCCATAAAAAGCTCGGCGCGGCGCTCGGCGCGGGCCTCTCCCCGATTCTTTGCGTCGGCGAAACCCTGGAGGAGCGAGAAAGCCAGAAAACCTGGGGGGTCCTGGCCGAGCAGTTCCGGGCCGCAATCAGCGGCCTTCCCCCGGTCGAGGCCGCGAAGATCACCGCCGCTTACGAGCCCGTCTGGGCGATCGGCACGGGAAAGACCGCCTCCCCGGGACAAGCCGAGGAGGCCCACGCCTTCATCCGCAAGCTCGCCTCCCAAGCCCACGGCGACGGCTTCGCCGCCGGGTTGCGCATCCTCTACGGCGGCTCCGTCAAGGCCGAGAACATCGACGCCCTCATGGCCCAGCCGGACGTCGACGGCGCTCTGGTCGGGGGGGAAAGCCTCAAACCGATCTCCTTCCTGCGCATCATCCACTACACAACTCCGGCCGCGGCCGCGCGAAACTGACCATGGACCAAGACCCCGAACTCGCCAAGCGCATCACCGCCGAGATCGTCTCCCGCATGGAGCGCTCCAAAACCACCATTCCCGTCGGCGTCTCCAACCGCCACGTCCATTTCAAACAGGAGGATTTCGACGTCCTCTTCGGCCCTGGAGCGGCGGTTCGCAAGTTCAGGCAAGTCAAGCAGCCGGGCTTCTACGCCTGCTACGAGACCGTGGACATCGAAGGCCCCAAGGGCGGCGTCAAAAACGTCCGGCTCGTGGCGCCCCATCGCCCCAAGACCCAGATCGAGATATCCCAGACCGACGCCCAGGCGCTGGGTCTGAGGCCCCCCATCCGCGACTCGGGCGACCTTGCCGGGTCCTCGCGGGTGCGAGTCATCGGGCCCAAGGGGTCGCTTGAGATCAAGGAGGGGCTCATCGTCGCCCGCCGCCATATCCATTTCCACCCGCTCGAAGCGAAGGCCCTGGGCGTCAAGGACGGCGAGATCGTGCGCGTGCGCGCCGGGACCGGCGGGCCGCGCGAGCTCGTCTTCGAGCAGGTGCTCTGCCGCATCTCCGACCAGTTCAGCCTCGAGTTCCACGTCGACACCGACGAGGCCAACGCGGCCTGGGTCAAGAGCGGCGACGAGGTTCGGATCGTCTGATTTGGATGAAAGCCACATGAGCCGCACATCAACCAGCGCATCAAGGAGATAACCATGTACGCACTCGGCATGATCGAAACCAGGGGCCTCGTCGCTTGCGTCGAGGCCGCAGACGCCGCCGTCAAGGCCGCGGACGTCAAGATCGTCGGCTACGAGAAGGTCGGGACGGGACTCGTGACCATCCTCTTCCGCGGCGAGGTCGCGGCCTGCAAGGCTTCCTGCGACGCCGGCGCCGCCGCCGCCCAGAAGGTGGGCGAGCTCATCGCCGTCCACGTGATCCCGCAGCCGCATCCGGACCTCGAGGGGAAAATGCCCATCTCCCTTCCCGAGACCCTGAGCCGCAACAAGCGATAGACCAGGTCAAGGGAGGGCCAAAAGAAGGCATCCGCGGCCTTCCCTGGCGACCGCTTATGATCTTCGCGCGCGTGACGGGCAACGTCGTCTGCACCCTCAAGGACGAAAAGCTCGTGGGCTTCAAGCTCCTTCTCGTCCAGCCGGTCGACCTGCGCGGCGAGGCCCGGGGGAATCCCCTGGTCGCGGTCGACACGGTCGGGGCGGGAGAGGGGGAGCTCGTGCTCCTCGTCCAAGGCTCCTCCGCGCGCCAGACTTCCAGGACGCAGGAACGCCCGGTGGATGCCTCCATCTTCGCCATCGTCGACGCGGTCGAGGAGAGCGGCAAGAGGGTCTTTGAAAAATCGACCGACGCCCGGCCGGCGAGGAGCTCGCGTTGAGCATGGCCCCCGAGGAGCTGGCCTGCGTCGTCGCCCAGGTCTTGGAGCGTCTCAAGACTCAGGGGACGATGAATCCCTCCTGGGCCTTCCCCGCGCGGGACTCGATGGACGCGGACGTCGTCTTTCCCAGCGTCGACGCCGCCGTCAGGGCCGCGAAATCCTCCCAGGAGGAGTTTCAGCGCCTGGGCCTCGAGGCGCGGCGCAAGATCATCGACGCCATCCGCAAGGCCGCCGTCGCTAACGCCGAGCGCCTGGCGAAGATGGCCGTCGAGGAGACGGAGATGGGCCGCGCCGAGGACAAGGTCCAGAAAAACCTCATCTGCGCCTTAAGGACCCCGGGCGTCGAGGATCTGGAGTCCCGGGCCTACACGGGAGACAAGGGTCTGACCCTTGTCGAGTACGCTCCCTTCGGCGTGGTCGCGGCCGTCACCCCGTCGACGAACCCCGGCGCGACCGTCATCAACAACTCGATTTCGATCCTCTCGGCGGGAAACGCCGTCGTCTTCTCGCCGCATCCGTCGGCCGCGAAGTGCTCGACCGAGGCGATGCGGGCCCTGAGCGCGGCCGCGGTCGCGGCGGGGGCCCCTCCCCATCTCATGGTCACGGTCTCTCCCGCCTCCCAGGAAACCACGAAGGCCCTTCTCGCCCACCCGGACGTGAGGGTCAACCTCGTGACGGGAGGCCCCGCGATCGTCAAGGTCGCGATGACGGTCGGCAAAACCTGCAAGACGATCGCGGCCGGGCCGGGAAACCCCCCGGCCGTGGTGGACGAGTCCGCGAATTTCCCCCAGTGCGCCTCGGACATCATCTTCGGCGCCTCCTTCGACAACAACGTCCTGTGCACCGCGGAGAAGGAGACGATCGTCGTCGAGGCCGCCTGGAGCCGCTTTTTGGAGTGCATGCGCCGCGACACGCGCGCCTATGAGCTCTCCTCCGCCCAGCTCGACGCCCTGACGAAGCTCGTCATCGTCGAGGGGGGGCGGGGATGCAAGGACCCGCGACTGAACCGGCAGTACGTCGGCAAAGACGCCGCCTTCATCGCCAACGGCATCGGCCTTTCGGTCCCGCCGCAGACCAGGCTCCTTTGGGCCGCGGTTCCCAACGATCACCCGCTCGTCTGGACCGAGCAGCTCATGCCCGTGATGCCCGTCACGAAGGCTCCGGACGTCGACGCCGCGATCGAGCTCGCCTACGCGGCCGAAGGCGAGAATCATCACACGGCCTCCATGCACTCGACCCACGTCGGCAACCTCACCCGCATGGGCCGGCGTATGCAGTGCTCGATTTACGTCAAGAACGCTCCGAATCTCTACGGCCTCGGCATGGGGGAGGGTTACGCCTCCATGTCGATCGGGACCCCGACGGGAGACGGGCTCACGAAGGCGATGCACTTCGCGAGACCCCTCCACTGCAGCCTGGTCGGGTATTTCAGGATCGCCTAAAGGAACCTTCTCATGCAAGCTCAACTCGCCGTCGGA
>JAJYFI010000039.1:6532-8893 GCA_021790955.1 bacterium
TGTGCAAGATGGCCTCGGTGTCCCTCGTCAAGACGTCCATCATCGCCCGCGGGAAATACACGATCCTCATCTCGGGGCCCGTCGGAGAGGTCGAAAGCTCGCTTCGCGCCGGGCGGGAGATCGCGGGGAAGACGAAGATCGACGAGGTCATCATCCGCAACGTCCACGCCCAAGTCCTCGAAGCGCTCGAGAAGCGGCTCCCCGTCGAGCGCTTGGACGCCGTCGGGATCATCGAGACGAAGGAAGCGATCTCGACCGTGATGGCCGCGGACGCCGCCGCGAAGGCCGCGCGCGTCCATCTGCTGGAAGTCAAGACGGTGGTCGGCGGCGGCAAGGGCTACGTCGCGATGACCGCGGACGTGGGCGCGGTCCGCTGTGGCGGCGGGGGTTTCGGCCCTTCCCGAGGGGATGCTCGTCTCCCACGTCGTCATCCCGCAGGCCCACGAGCAGCTCTTAAAGACGATCGGCAAATGAAAATCGTCGTCGGGTCGGACCACGGAGGCTTTTCCGCCAAGGAGTTCGTCAAGAAGAAGCTCCAGGCCGCGGGGCATGAGGTGACGGATTTCGGCTGCCACTCCCCGGAGGCCGTGGACTTCCCCGACGTCGCTCTGCTGGTCGGCGAAGCGGTCGCCTCCGGAGAATTCCAGAAGGGCGTCCTCCTGGACGGGTTCGGGGGAGCCGTCGCCCTGGCGGCGAACAAGATTCCCGGCGTCCGCGCCGTCGCGGCCTACAATTCGGTGTCCGCCCGCTTCGCGGCGGCCCACGACAACGCGAACATCCTGTGCCTGGGGGGGAAAACCCACGGGGAGGCGGCCTGGGCCGAAATGCTGGACGTTTTCTTCAAGACTCCCTTCGAGGGCGGACGCCACGAGCGCCGCATCGCCAAGATCGCCCAGATCGAGCACAAGTACTCGCCCTTGGCCGCCCCCTGCGGCTGCCAGGGAGGGAAAGGGGCTTCGTGAGGCTCGCGCGGATTTTGGGACGCGTCTTCTGCACGCGGCAGGACCCCTCGATCGAAGGAAAGAAGCTCCTCCTCATCCAGCCGCTCAAGTGGGAAGACGAGTCGCCGGCGGGCACCTCCATCGTCGCCGTGGACGCCGTCGGCGCGGGAGCGGGGGAAACGGTCTTTTGGGTCGCCGCGCGCGAGGCGGCGGTCGCTTTCGAGGATGTCCCGCCGGTGGACGCGGCCGTCGTCGGGATCGTGGACGGGCATCAGGCCCAAAATTTCAGGGCGCCCCGGGGCGGAGCCCGCTGATGTTCATCGCGAGCGTCGTGGGGAACGCGTGGGGAACGCGCAAGCATCCCTCGATGGAAAAGCGCCGGCTTCTTCTCGTCCAGCCGATCGACCCCTTGACCGAGAAGCCCCTGGGGGATGCCGTCATGGCGATCGACGGCGGCGTCGATTCGGGGCCGGGCAGCGTCGTTTTGGTCATGGACGAGGGCAACGGCGCCCGCCAAATCCTGGGCGACCGAAAGGCGCCGGTGCGGACCGTCGTCTGCGGCGTCGTCGACAGGGTCGTTTCGGGAGGGAAGGTCAAAAGCTATGAGTGATCCGGATATCCGTAAGATCGTCGAGGAGATTGTGGGCGTCCTTCACAAAAAGGGGTACCTCGAAAACCCGAGCTCCAAGGCCCGGGCGAAAGGCGACTGGAGAGACGGCGAGGGGCCGCTCAAGCCCTTGAGCAATGGCGCCAGGGCCACGATCGGAACGGCCGGCAAGGTTTTCTCGAAGGAGTGGGAAAAGCCCTTCGCGGCCTCCTCGCCCGCCACGTCGTCCGTCGCCGCTTCGGCGGCCTCCTCCGACGAGGACCACTCGGGATCCGAGGCCTCCTGCCCCCACTGTGACAAGGTGTCGGGACTCAGCGAGAAGGATTTGAAGGATCTGGGCCTCGACCGGATCGCCGTCTGCAAGCCCGCCAAGAACTGCTCTCCGATCGCCCGCCTCGTCGATCACACGCTTTTGAAGCCCAACGCCACCCAGGAAGAGATCGCGAAGCTCTGCGAGGAGGCCAAGACCTACTGCTTCGCTTCCGTCTGCATTCCGCCGAGCTATGTCGCGCTGGCGGCGAGGCTTTTGCACGGGAGCGGCGTCAAGGTCTGCACCGTCATCGGCTTCCCGCTCGGCTCCACGACTTCCACCGTCAAAGCCGTCGAGGCCCGCGACGCGATCGCAGGGGGAGCCGAGGAGATCGACATGGTCCTCAACATCGGCGCCCTGAAATCCGGCAACGACGCCTTGGTCCTTTCCGACGTCCAGGCGGTGCGCGAGGCGACGCGCGGGCGCGTGCTCAAGGTGATTCTCGAGACCTCGCTTTTGTCCCGGGACGAGAAGATCCGCGCGTGCCTGCTCTCCAAGAAAGC
>JAJYFI010000040.1 GCA_021790955.1 bacterium
GAAGGTCATGAAGGACCTGTCAAAGGAGCGGCCGCGCGGCGTCTGGGTTCAGCTCCGGGGCGAGGCCCCGGCCCTCAACAGCCTATTCGACGGCCTCAAGACAGGGCTCATCATGGCCGTCGTCGTGATCCTCATCCTGCTCGCGGCCTACTTCCAATCACCGGCCCTCGCCGCCACCGTGCTTTCGACCACCCCGGCCGTCCTGCTCGGCGGCGGCGGCATCCTGATGCTGACGGGCGATACGCTCAACATTCAGTCCTACATCGGCGTCATCATGTGCCTGGGCGTCGCGGGAGCCAACGCCATCATGCTCTGCGTCTTCGCCGAGCGCGTCCGTCTGCGGGGCAAGGATGCCGCCGCGGCCGCGATCGAGGCCGGAAGTCAGCGCCTGCGCCCCATTCTCATGACCGCGATCGCGATGCTGGCCGGCATGCTCCCCATGGCGTTGGGGCTTGGCGAATCGGGCAAGCAGTCGGCGCCGCTGGGCCGCGCGGTCTTCGGCGGCCTTCTGATGGCCACGCTCGCCACGCTCCTTATTTTGCCCTGCGTCTACGCCCTCCTGCGCCGGCACGCGAGCCTCAAGACTCCCTCGGTCCACCCGCACGATCCCGCGGGCGACTATTACGAGCCCGAGAGCGCATGATGCCGCGGCTTTGGCTGCCGACGCTGATGATTTTAACGCCGGCCGTTCTGGCCGGAGCCGCGGAGACGAAACCCTTGTCTCTGAAAGCCGCCGTCCTCCAAGCGGAAGCTTACAGCCCCGGCATCAAGGCCGCCCTCGCCGCCGTCAAGAAGGCGGAGTCGGCGATCACGGTCAGCCGCTCCTTCCTCCTCCCCAATCTCGAAGCCCAGGGCACCGACGAGCAAGGCTTCCTCGGGAGCGCCGGGCCGGTGCCGCTTCAGGGCATCGCAGGCTCCCCGCTTAAGTTCGAGCCTTCCGGGGGGCTCGCCACCTCGCTCGACCTCAATCCCCAGTATCCCTTCGCGCTCTGGGCCGCCTACAAGGACCTCGAGACCGCCAAGGCAAAGGTCCTTGTGGAGCGCTACGTCGTCGATCAACAGGCGATCGACTACTACTTCACCGCCGCCTTCCAGCGCGGGCTCCGGGACGTCTGGCGCTACGTCGAAAAGGAGCTCATCGACCCCCTCTACGCCTCGGTCAAGGTTTTCGTGCGCAACGGGCAGGTCAACCCCCAGGACCTCTATCTCTTGGAAGACCAGCTCTGGGTCGCCCGCTACGGGCAGGCCAGCGCCCTCGTCCGCTACAACTACAACATCGAGAAACTCGGCATCCTCCTGGGCATCGACAGCGCGACGATCGTCGCGCCCTCGATCGACGCCCTGGGCGACCCCGACATCGGCGTCTTCACCCTAGGCAAGGAAAGCCCCTATATCACCCGCGCCGTCGCGGCCGCGAGAGCCGCCGATGTCCGCGTTAAGCAGAAAATAGCCCAGTACTTTCCGGAGGTCGGTCTCACCGGCTCCTTCGGCGGCGAGGGAAACACCATCCCCGGGGTTCGGGCCCATTCGTACTCGGGCGTCTTCGAAGTCCGCGTCCCCATCTTCGAAGGTTTGCGCTACTATGGCGAGCACCAGGAAGCCAAGCACTTCTACGAGCAGAGCGCCTTCCTCGTGGGCGACGCCCGCATCTTCGTAGGCGAGGGCGACGCTTCCTTCGACAAGGAAGTCAAGGATTCAAAAGCCCGCCTGTCTTATTACCTCCCTGAACTCAAAAACGACCAAAAGGCCTTGCGGCTCTCGCGTTACCGCTATCTGGCCTTCCAGGGTCCCTTAGTCGACGTCCGCGAGGCGATTCGCGACATCGGGGACACCGAAACACGCATCGAGATGAGCCGGCGCGATCTTTTCGCCAATGCCGCCTCCAAGAAGGTCTGGGACGGCGGACGCCCGACGCCGTAAGGCTCCGTGAAGGAGCCTACGCGCCTCGCGAGAATTTCAATTCGCGAACTTTTTTCATTCTTGAACGTATATCTTTATGCCCGGCGCCTTCGCGCCGAGTTATTTCTCATTCAAGCAAGGAGATCGACCAATGCAGACAGCGAAAGCATCCTCCGCCCTGTGGGCCATCGCCGCGGCTCTCACGCTCGCGGCCAACGCCGGAGCGCAAAACCAGGCTCCCAGCGCCCAGCCCAGCCAAGCCCAAGCCGCCAGCCCGGCCCCGACGACGGGCCAGCCTCAGGCCGCGACGCCGTCGGCTCAGCCGCCGGCCGCCGCGACATCCCCGGCCGCCACGAGCGCCAAGCCTTCTACGGCCGCTCCAGCCCCTCAAAAGGAGAACCTCGGCCAGGAAATGGAGAAAGGCGCCATGTGGCCCGTCCGCGAGGCCGAGAAAGGCGTCCGTGCCGTGGAAAACACGGTGGACCCCGACTCGAAGGCCAAGCTCGTTCCCGAGAGCCAGGCGCGCCAGACCGCTCTTAAAGCCGTTCCCGGAACCGTGACGAAGTTCGAGCTCGAAAAAAAGCACGGCAAGCCCGTCTACGAGTTCAAGATCAAGCCCCAATCGGGCAAAGGGCTCAAGGAAGTCCACGTCGACGCGAAAACCGGAGCCCTCATGAACGTCAAGAAAGACGACTAACGTCTTTGCGCCGCATAACCACCCCGTCGGCTTAACAGACGGCGGGGTGGTTGTTCGGCTGCTCAACCTGATGTCAACCGCTCGCCGACGGGCGTTTCTGTGCCTTCTGGCCTCGCTCTTTGGAGGCTGCGCCGGGGCCGCCCACCGCAAGGGCACGCCGTGGCGCGTCGCCTGCAAAAACGACATGAGCCAATTCTGCCGAGACTCCCGCGGCCCCGAGGAAGTCGGCTGGTGCCTCGATCAAGTGGAAGGCTCTCTGTCACCCGCCTGCCTCGACGCCCGCCGCCTAGCCAGGCGCGCCCTCCAGGAAGGCCAGCTAGGAGAAGATAAGGGGCTTCCTTGAATCAGCGCGCGGTGGCCTGGCCGGCCGCCGCCGCCCTCCTGGCCGCCTTCTCCACGCCGGGCCGGGCCGCCTTCCAGGACACGGCTTTCAGCGCCCGCTCCATGGCGATGGGCGGCTCCTTCACGGCGGTCTACGGCGATCCCATCTCCGTCTTTTTTAATCCCGCCGGGCTCGCCGCCGTCAAGCGCTTTTCAATGCGTCTTGACGGGGTCCGCGAAATTCCCTCGTCCGCCTCTCCCGAGGACAATCTCAACGGCATCGCCTCCGTGCGGCTTCCCGCCAAGCTCGGCGTCGCGGCCTTTTCGGGTCTGGCGGGCCAAGAAGGCGCACGGGGCTCGGAGCAGATGGAGGCCCTCAGTTGGGGGGGCGAGCCCGTGCGCCATGTCCCCGGCGGCCAGCTGTATCTCGGGGCCAGCGCCAGGCTGCTCGGCCTCAACGAGACGGGCGGGACGCCGGGCGATGAGCGCTGGGGCCTCGACGCGGGGGCCATCTACCGATTCCGGCGCCGATTCTCCTTCGGCGCCTCCCTCCTCAACGCCGACCAGCCGTCATGGGGCTCATCGGGCCTTTACGACCGCGCCCCCCGGACGGCCAGAGCCGGATTCGCGGTCGAGCTGCCGGACTTCGTCCTTGCCGCCGACTATGCCCACACGAACGCGGCCGCCTCGGCGCCGTCGCGCGATCAGGAGTCCTTGGGCGTCGAACGATGGTGGAACAACGAGAAAGGACATTCTCTTTTCGTCGTTCGTGGGGGCCTCGCGGCGGCGGACGATCAAGCGCTGTGGAGCTGGGGCTTAGGCGTCAAGAAGTTCGGGATCGAACTCTCATACGCGATGAGCCTTCCCGTGGAGAGCGACGCGGGCCCCGGCCAAGCCCTTTCTTTGCGTGTGCGATTCGGGGAATCCCCGTCCGGCGCCGAGACGATCGAGGCCCCGCCTCAGGAGGGCGTCGTCTTGCGCGAGGGCTGATCGCCGCCGCCGCGCGACTCGATCTCGGCGGCCCGGTTGAAATCTTTTTTTGCCTTTTTGTGATAACGATCGGCTTTCATCTGATAGATAAGGTCCTTGATGGGATGGAGGAAGCCGGTCTGGCGCGCTTTTCGCTCGTAAGCGCGCGCCTTGAGCTCGTTTTTAAGCGCTTTTTTCAAGATTTTGGCCGCAGCCTTTTTTGAAGGCACCGCCCGCTTGGCCTTCGCCGTTGGCGGCGAGGAGGAAGAAGATGCGGCGAGCGCCGGGGCCCCCCATAGCGCCGAAAGCGCAAGACCAGCCGCGAGAAAGCGTCGGCCCGGGCGCAACCGGCGTTGAAAATCCCAAGTCATCTGGCGATGATAGACAATCATTATTATTACGAATAAACGGCGAAAAAGTTCGAGGCCCGGACGCTTTCCTTCGACTTCCGCAAACAAAGCCTGTACAATCATGCGGATCTATGAACACCCCGCGCGCGGCTTATATTCTCCTTCTCGGGGGCATTTTCCTTTCCGCCCGGCTCGCGGCGGGCGCCCCCCTGACGTTCCCCGCCGCGACTCCGATCTCGGCGGGGAACGTCATTTTTCGCGAGCAGCCCTCCGTCAACGAGTACAGCCAGGATAAGGAAACCGACAAGGCCCTCAACGTGCTCGCCTATGGAGCCACGCACGACCTCGCCTTCTTCCTCGAGGAGTACCCGATTCAATACCAGCAAGAAAAGTCCCTCGGCGTCTTGCGTCATTCCTTCGGCCCCTCGGACACGCAGAGCCTGGCGCGCTACACCTTTTGGCAGAAAGACGGCATCGGCGAGACCCAGCGCTGGGCGTTGATTGGAGGCGAGATCCTCCCAACGGGGTCATTCAATCAGAGCGATCGCTACGGTCCCCTGCCGCGGAGAATCCAGCCGGGAACGGGGAATTGGGCCGAGAAAGGCGGGCTCGCCTACATCCAGCAGACGCTGGGCAGGGAAGTCGATTTCTACGCCAACTATGTCCATTACGACCCGGGAGGGGGCTATCAATTCGGGGATCAATACACCCTGGACGGAGGTTACCAGAGGCGCCTGCTTCCCGTCCCGCTCCCCTATGAGGGCATCCCGCTCGCCGAGTTATTCACCGGCGTCGAGTCCAACTTTTACGCCTATATGAACGACGCTCAGGCCGGGGCGGCCTTGCCGACGACGGGGCTGACCCTCTGGCAGGTCGACCCCCTCCTTCGCGTCGTCGGCTACAATTGGGGGCTCTCCCTCGTGGGAGAGATCCCGATCCTCCAGCATAATTATGGAAGCGAACAGCCCTTGAAGGACTCTACGTTGATGCTGGTGTATCGCCAGGCGTTTTATACGTATCATCATTGGTGACGAGATGGCGATGACGGGACGGGCGATTTTTCTTGCCGCATGTCTTTTGGAGCTTGGAACGCCCCCGCGGGCGCAGCCGCTCTCCGTCCCCGCCAAGGCGGCCAAGGGCTCCTGCCCGAAAGGCCAGGTTCAGCTCGAGCGTGTCAGCGTGATCGTCGAGGGGGTTGCGATCCCCTTCACCGTCTTCGGCATCATCCACCGCCTCGGGCAAATTCGATGCGCGAGCAACGTGCGGTTCAGCCTCACGACGGGAGAGGCCGTCTTCGACATCCCGGCAGGCTGCGGCTTGGCCAATGAGGAGATCCGGGCGGCTGTGCGGGACGCGAGCTACACCCCGGGGCCCATCAGCCGAACAATCGAGACCGATCCTAAGTATCTGAGTCGCGAAGGCCTCGGTTGCGCCCTCGCTGCCCCGTCGAAGCACCCCCCCCGGCGCGCTCGGTCCGCCTCCGGAGCTCATCGAGCGAAGACGGAGCGCCGACTTACGGGCGATAAAATGAGGCGGACGTCTCGAAAGAAGGACCGGCCGTCTCCCCAATAAAGCTCAGCGCGTGATCATCGGCGTGGGACGATGGTCCCGCGTCACGAGATGCGCGAGGATGCAGGCGATCATGACCGGCATGAGGATGCCGTAGTCCCGCGACAGCTCAAGCGCCAGGATCATCGAGGTGACGGGGGCCTTGAAGGCCGCCGTGACGACGCACGACATTCCCGTGATGGCGAAGGCCGCGCGGGGAACGGAGAGCGGCAGGAGAGCCGACGCCAAGGTCGCCCAGGCGCTTCCCGCCGCGCTCCCGACGAACATCGCGGGCATGAAGGCGCCTCCCGAACCCCCGGAGCCTAAAGTCGCGACCGTCGCCAGAATTTTCGCCAGGGTGAGCGCCCCGCAGCGCCAGCCCCCCAGGCCGCCGACGAGCGCCGCCTCGATCGTGTCCTGCCCGGTCCCCATCACCTCCGGGAAGACGAGGGCGATCGCTCCCACGACCACGCCCCCCATCGCCGGATAGGCCCAGGCTGGAAAGCGTTGCGCGTCGTTTTCCACCGCGGCCTCCACGCGCCGCAAAAGGCCCATATAAAGGGCCCCCAAAGGGGCGCACATGAGCCCGAGCGCGGAATAGACGAAAATGTCCCATGGCCCGTTCCAGACATAGCTCGTGGCCGGATGGAAGTGCGCCGGCCCGCCGAAGACCGCCGTCGTCGCGATGCCGGACACCGACGCGATGACGACGGCGGGGAAGGACTCGTTGGCGAAGTCCCGCAGGAGAACCTCCATCGTGAAAAAAACCGCCGCCAGCGGGACCCCGAAGGAAACGGCCAGCCCCGAGCAGGCGCCCGCGGCGACCAGCATCTTGAGATTCTGCGTGGAAACCTTGAGCCGCCGGCCGAGCCAGGAACCGACGGAGCCGCCGATATGGATGACGGGCCCCTCTCTTCCCGCGGAACCGCCGAAGCCGATCGTCAAGGCTGACGCCACGAACTTCACCACGGCCACCCGCCCGGAGATATGCCCCTCGGCCTCCCGGATCGCGCGATGGACCTCGTCGACCCCGTGCCCCTTGGCCTCGGGCGAAAAGGCCTTGATGAGACTGGCTCCGATCGCCGCTCCCAGAGCCGGAAGGAGCAAGATGCAGGCGCTGCGCCACCGAGGCGCGAAGGCGATCAGGTAGTCGACAAGGCGGACGCCCGCCCAGTGCGTGATGCCGTCAAAGAAGAAGGCGCCCAGGCCCGAGGCGCCGCCGACGACGACGCCGACGACGATCGTCTGCTGGTTGATGGTGAGCTCCCGCGCCATCGCGGCAAGCCCGTCCGCCGAATCCCTGTACCAGCGGCGCCAAGGCATTCATTCGTCTCGCAGCGGGCGCACGATCAACCGACGGAGGCGAAATATTTCTTCGACTTGACCGGGTCCGGGCTCATCGTCTTCTCTCCTTCGGTCCAGCCCGCCGGGCAGACTTCGCCGGTCTTTTCGACCTGCTGGAAGGCCTTCAGGACGCGCAGCGTCTCGTCGACGCTCCGGCCCACCGACAGATCGTGGACCACCTCATAGGCCACGACCCCCTTGGGATTGATGAGGAAAAGGCCGCGCAGCGCCACGCCGCCCTCCGTAAGGACGCCGTAGTCGGAGGCGATCTTCTTCGTGACATCCGCGAGGATCGGGTAGCGCACCTCGCCCAGCCCGCCCTCCTTGCGGGGGGTGTTGACCCAGGCCAGATGAGTGAACTGGCTGTCGACCGAGCAGCCGAGGATCCCGCAGTTGAGCTTCTTGAAGTCCTCGACCCTGTCGCTGAAGGCCGTGATCTCGGTCGGGCAGACGAAGGTGAAGTCGAGGGGATAAAAGAAGAGGACGAGCCATTTCCCTTTGAATTGGTCGAGAGAAATATCCTTGAAGAGCTTCCCTGAGACGGCGGGCGCCTGGAAGGCCGGCGCGGGCTTTTGAACCAACGTGGACATGACGATTTCCTCCTTGCTAAAAAGATTCGTGCGGGATATTTTACCGAAATTCCTGGCGGACAGCATGCTGGGGAATCTCGCGCGCTGGCTCCTTCTGATGGGATTCGACGCCGCCTACGCCGGAGCGAAGGGCGAGACGGATGCCGAGCTCCTGCGCTGGGCCTCGCGCGAAGGCCGCGTCTTTCGGACGATGGACCGGAGCATCCCTCCGGTGCGCGGCCTGCGCCAGATCGTCATCTCGGAAAAAGCGCTCGACCAGCAGCTCAAAAGGGTCTTTCGTGAGCTGCGCCTCAAGCCGAATTTAAGCCGGCTCTTTAGCCGCTGCACCTTTTGCAACGCGCCGCTCGATCCGATGTCCCGGGAGGAGGCGCTCCCCCTCGTCCCCCCTCTCGTGCGAAAGATCCAGACGGAGTTCTATCGCTGCCCCGCCTGCCGGAGGGTCTATTGGCGCGGGACGCACACGACGCGCACGATCGAGAAGCTCAAGCGCTGGGGGTTCTAATCGCCGAGGTGGTAGAGGCGGTTGTCCTCCACCTTGTACATCAACGGCGCGACGGCGACGCGGGGGTAGCGGTGGCGCAGCCTCTTGGCCTCCGAGAGGATGAAGTCCGTCTCGCTTCCGATCTCGAACATCGGGGCGAAATGCATGAAGTGCTGCTCCGCCGCGTCCCGGTCCCAGCCGGCGCGCCGGACCAGGCCGTCGACAAAGGCCTTCCTCCTCGCCATGAGATTCACCATGCCGCATTGGGTGTGCCCCATGAGCGCGATCGCCCGGACGCCGCCCACGGCGATCGCGTAGGAGACCTTGAACTCGCTGTAGCGCAGATTGGCCCCTCCGGCCCGCAGGATAAAGGCGAAATTGTCCGGGATGCGCAGGTGCTTGCGGTTGTCCATGCACATACCGATCAAGAGTTCCGCCTTGCTGAACTTGGGGAGCGGCGCCCCTAGGTTGTGAAAGCGCAGGAGATTCCCGATCGGCCCCGAGGAATAGGCCTTGGGGATGTCGAATTCTCGATCGACGGGGCGCAGACGATGCATGCGAAAATATTTTACGACTTTCCGGCGAGCGGCATGGCCAACTCCAGACTTGCGCCCGCGATGACCGCCAGGAAGGCCGCTCCGTAGCGATCGAGCTTCCGGTCCCCGACACCCTTGATCTCGC
>JAJYFI010000041.1 GCA_021790955.1 bacterium
GGTCGAAATTTTTGAAGGGGACCTCTTCTCGGCCTCCGTCCTCAAGGAGGCCCTGCGGGGGACACGGTTCGCTTTCCATGTGGCGGCCGACTACCGCATCTGGACCCCCGATCCCTCGGAGCTCTATCGGACGAACATCGAGGGCGCGCGCGGCGTGATCGAGGCCGCGGCCGCCGCCGGGGTCGAGAAGATCGTCCACTGCTCGAGCGTCGCCGCCGTGAAGCCCCGCGACAAGGCTCCCGCGGACGAAGGCTCCGTCTACGGGGACGCGCGCGAGGTGATCGGCCATTACAAGAAGTCGAAATTTCTGGCCGAACTGGCGGCCATGCGCCTGGCGGCGCGCGGCCTTCCCGTCGTCGTCGTCAACCCGTCGGCGCCCATCGGCCCCTACGACGCCAAGCCGACGCCGACCGGACGCATCGTCGTCGATTTTCTCAACGGCCGCATCCCCTCCTACATCGAGACGGGGCTCAACGTCGTCGGCGTCCAGGACGCGGCCCGCGGGCATTTGCTGGCCGCTCTCAAGGGGCGCGTGGGCGAACGCTACATCCTGGGCGGAGAGAACCTGCGCCTCAAGGATCTCTTCGATCTTCTCAGCCAGGAGACGGGCGCCCCGACCCCGCGATTTAAGACGCCCTACGCCGTGGCCTTCGCCTTCGGGCTCTTCGACACCGCGCGAGCGCGGCTTTTCAAGAGGGAGCCCATCGCCCCGATCGACGCCGTGCGGATGGCCCGGCACCCCATGTGGTTCGACTCGACGAAGGCCCAACGGGAGCTGGGCTTCAAGAGCCGCCCGGCGCGGCAGGCTCTCGCCGAGGCCGCCCGCTGGTTCTCCGACAACGGCTACCTCAAAAAGCCCTTGAGGCTCCGGGCCCGCGCCCCGGAGACCGTCGCGGCATGAGCCTCCAGATGGCGCCCGCCAAGCCCGTGGTTCTCTGCGCCGCGACCTCCTGGGAGGCCCGCCCTCTCGCCCGCGCCTTGCGTCTCCTCCCGACCTCTTCAGCCGGGGCCTGGAAGGGGGCTTGGGGGGGCCGGCCCGTTGTCCTTCTCCAGACGGGGATGGGCGGGCCAAAGGCCGCCGAAGCCATCTCCCGGCTGGGCGCGACGTTCTCCTCCTTTGACGTGATCTCGACCGGCTTCGCGGGCGCGCTGCGCCGCGATCTCAAGCCCGGCCACCTGATCTTGGATATTGGCGACCCCGATCTCGCCTCCCGGGCGCTCCGCCGCGCCAACGACTTGGGCCTTTCCGCGAACTGGGGCATTCTCGCCGATTCGGACGCCGTCGTCTCGCGCCCCGCGGATAAGCTCAGGCTTGGACGGGAAAGCGGCGCCTTGGCGGTCGACATGGAGACCGCGGCCTTGAAAGCCTGGGCCCGCGGACGCGACTGCAACGTCTGGGCCGTCCGGGCCGTTCTCGACGGCGTCGACGACGTCCTGCCGCCTTCCGCGCCCAGGGGACGTCATCCCCGGGCCCTTCTCGCCTACGCCGTCGCCCACATCCAGTTCTTGCGCTCGGCGCCGGCCCTCGTCGTCAACCGACGAAAAGCCCTCGCCTCGCTCACTCGCTTCATGGGCGCCTTTCTCTCCGATCTATGCCGATAAAGCCGTCGCCGTCGCCCGCCGCCGATCTCGCCGCGCTTTTTGAGCGTGGACGCCGGCTTGTCGAGCGCAGGCTGGGACGGATTCTTTCTCCTTCTCCCGAGATTCCTCCCAAGATTCTCGATGCCATGCGCTACTCGATCTTCGCCGGCGGCAAGCGCCTGCGCCCGGTTCTTGTTTACGCCTCGGCCGAGGCCCTGGGCCTTCCTTGCGCGAAAGCCTCGTCGGCGGCCGCGGCCTTCGAGATGATCCACACTTATTCCCTCATCCATGACGACCTGCCGGCCATGGACGACGACGACCTGCGCCGCGGCAAGCCCACCAACCACAAGGTGTTCGGCGAGGGCGTCGCGATTCTCGCCGGGGACGCCCTTCTGACGCTGGCTTTCGAGGCGCTGGCCGGAGCCGCCCTCGAATGCGGCCTGCCGTCCAAGGAGACGGCCGATCTTATCGTGAACGCGGCCGATGCCGCGGGCTTCAAGGGGATGGTCGGCGGCCAAGCGGCCGATCTGGAGGCCGAGGGCTGGCAGCGCAAGAACCACGGTTTCCGCGCCGGACGCGTCCTCGAATACATCCACCGGCACAAGACCGCCGCTCTCATCCGCGCGAGCGTCGAGGCGGGCGCGATCCTGGCGGGCGCCAGCCCCGCGAGGCGCCGGGCTCTGCGGCGCTACGGCGAGGAGATCGGTCTCGCCTTCCAGATCGCCGACGACATTTTAGACGTGACGTCGAGCGCCCAGACGCTCGGGAAAAGCGGCTCGGACAGGGCCAATGGAAAGCTGACCTATGCCTCTCTCTACGGCGTCGACTCCGCGCGGCGCCGGGCGCAGGCCTGCGTGCGCGAGGCCCACAGGGCGATCATGCCCCTGGGTTTCCGCGCGGCCGCGCTTCACGCCATCGCGGACTTCATCCTCTCGAGGGATCGGTGATCAAATCATGAACGACAAGCAGAAACCGCAGGCGCAGCAGACGCCCCCCATCAACGGCCAGGCGCCCTACCGGCGCCTCTTTACGATCAACAGCCCCGCGGACCTTCGCAAAGTCCCCTTCCACGAGCTCCCCGAGGTCTCCTCCGAGCTTAGGCGCTACATCATCGACACGATCTCGCAGCTGGGCGGGCACTTCGGATCGAGCCTCGGCGCGGCCGAGCTCGCCGTGGCGCTCCACTACGTCTTCGACACCCCGAAGGACAAGCTCGTCTGGGACACGGGGCATCAAAGTTATGGCCACAAGATCCTCACCGGGCGGCGCGAGGAGATGAGGCGCATCCGCCAGTACGGCGGCATCTCGGGTTTTTTGCGCCGCGCCGAGAGCCCCTACGACGCCTTCGGCGGGGGCCACGCCTCCACCGCCATCTCGGCGGCCCTCGGCATGGCCGCGGCCCGGGACCTGAAGGGCGAGAAAAACAAGGTCGTCGCGATCGTCTCGGACGGCTGCCTCACGGGCGGGGAATCCTTCGAGGGGCTCCAGAACGCCGGCATGCTCCAGTCCGACATCCTGGTCGTGCTCAACGACAACCAGATGTTCATCTCTCACGCGGTGGGCGCCCTCACGGCCTTCTTCGCGAAGCTCCTCACCCTGGGCGCGGTGAGAAACGCCGAGCGCGGCGTCGAGAAGTTCCTGGCGCGCTTCAAGTTCTGTGGCGCGAGCGTCCTTCGCGTCGCCAAGCGCGCCAAGGTGCTTCTCTTTACGGGCATGCTCTTTGAGGAGATGGGATTCGCCTACTTCGGCCCCATCGACGGCCACGATATCGGCCGCCTGGTCACGGTCCTCAACCACATCAAGACCCTGAAGGGCCCCATGCTCCTCCACTGCATCACGAAAAAGGGGAAGGGCTACGCTCCGGCGGAGGAGGATCCGATCAAATGGCACGGCCCCGGCAAATTCGACCCCTCGACCGGCCAATTCCTGAAAGCCCCCGTCACGAAGCCCCAACCGCCCTCCTACACCTCCGCCTTCTCGAAGGCGCTTTTGAAGCAGGCCGACGCGGATCCCCGGATCGTCGCCATCACGGCGGCGATGCCCGAGGGGACGGGCCTCGACGCCTTCCGCGACCGTTTCCCGCGGCGCTATTACGACGTGGGGCTGGCCGAGCAGCACGCGGTCACCTTCGCGGGGGGCCTCGCCTGCGAGGGCTACCGCCCCGTGGTCGCGATCTACTCGACCTTCCTCCAGAGAGGCTACGACCAGATCGAGCACGACATCTGCCTTCAGAACCTCCCCGTCACCTTCTGCCTCGACCGCGCGGGCCTCGTGGGCGAGGACGGCCCGACCCACCACGGGGTCTTCGACTACGCCTACCTGCGCATGCTTCCCGGCATGACGATCATGGCCCCTGCGGACGAGAACGAGCTCCAGCACATGCTGAAAACCGCGCTCTCGATCCCGGGCCCGGCGAGCCTCCGCTATCCTCGCGGGAACGCCGTCGGCGTCGCGATCGATCCCGAGGCGAAGCTCCTGCCGGTCGGCAAGGGAGTGCGCCTTAAAAGCGGCGCGGACGTCACAATCGCCGCGATCGGATCGCGCGTCCATCCGGCGATCGAGGCGGCTCAAATCCTCTCGGACCAGGGCATCTCCGCGGGCGTCCTTAACATGCGCTTCGTCAAACCCCTCGATCGGGAGATTCTCCTTGAGGCTTTGAAGATGTCTCCGCTGCTCGTCACGGTCGAGGACGGCGTCCTCGCGGGAGGCTTTGGCAGCGCGGTGCTGGAGGCCCTCGATCAGGCGCCAGCCAAGGTCCTGCGTCTTGGAATCCCCGACCGCTTTGTCGAACACGGGGCCCAGGGCCTTCTCTACGAGTCGGCCGGGCTTTCCTCCGCGAAGATCGCCGAGCGGGTCGCCTCCTGGGTCAAGTCGGAGAAGCCGGAACGATCCCGCGCGGCCGCGGGGCTCTAAGGAGGACCGGTGGCCATGAATCCCGCCTCCCTCTCGATCGAGAAGCTCATCCTCGCGCACCCCCGGGGCTTTTGCGCGGGGGTCGTGCGGGCGATCGACGTCGTTGAGCGGGCCCTCGAGGTCTGCGGCGGCAAGGTTTATGTCCGCCACGAGATCATCCACAACCGGCATGTCGTGGAAGGCTTGCGCAAGAAGGGAGCCGTCTTCGTCGAGGATCTCTCCGAGGTTCCCTCGGGTTCCTGGGTCATCTTCTCCGCCCACGGGGTCGGCCCCCAGGTCGTGCGGGAAGCCGCCGAGAGGCATCTCCACTCCATCGACGCCACCTGCCCCCTCGTCACGAAAGTCCATCTGGAAGCGATCGCGCTCGCCAAGCGCGGCTACACGATCCTCCTCATCGGCCACGCGGACCACGTCGAGACGATCGGGACCATGAGCGAGGCCCCCGAGGCGATGAAGCTGGTCTCGAGCGTCGAGGACGCGGAAAAGGTGGCCGTTTCCGATCCCGAAAAAGTCGCCTATCTCACGCAAACGACGCTTTCCCTCGACGACACGAAGGGGATCGTGGAGGTCCTGCGCCGCCGCTTCCCCAAGCTCCACGGCCCGGCGAAAGACGATATCTGCTACGCGACCCAGAACCGCCAGAACGCGGTCAAGGAACTCGCCCCGCACGTGGACTTGATCCTCGTCCTGGGCGCGCCCAACAGCTCGAATTCCCTTCGTCTGCGCGAGGTCGCCAAATCCCAGGGCCTGCCCGCCTACCTCATCGAGCGCGCCTCCGACATCAAGGACGAGTGGCTCTCCGGCAGGAAAGTCGTCGGGCTCACCGCCGGAGCTTCCGCCCCCGAGGTCCTCGTCCAGGAGGTCGTCCGGGTCTTCAAGGACCGCTACGGCGTGCGCGAGGTGACGGAGCTCGAGACGATCAAGGAGGACATGGTTTTCTCGCTCCCCTACAAGCTAACCCAGATGCTGGAAAACCCCGCGGCAAGCCAGGCCGGCCAGTAGGCTTTATTGTGGCGACGCGCGAAGGAAAGTGGCTCCAGCCGACCTACGATTCGATGGCGATCTTCGAAAAGGACTTCCCCGTCCTCGAGCTTCCGGGCCTCGACGTCCTCTGTCCCGGCTGCAAAAGGGCGGTTAAGCTCGCGAGGAAGTCCCCCCAAGGCCGCATCGCCGGCTGGTGCCGCCGCTGCAACCGCGGCGTGATGCCGTAACTTTAGAGAATCGTCCTGGCGTCGAGCCAGGTTCGCTTCCCGGCCGCCACGACGACGCCGGGATAGCGCCGCGTGGAGATCGTTCGTCCGGCTTCGTCCTGGAGCTTGACGGTCACATCGTAGGTCCCGGGCGGCAATTTGACCCTCGCCAGGCGTATCTGCGCGGGAATCGTCGACCAGCCGCGCACGTCGGCGAACTGCGTGCCCGACAAATCGAGGCTGCCGGCCCCGCTCGCGGCGGCTTCGGCCACGAGCTTCAAAAGCCCCCGCGCCGCGCTGCGGGCCTCAAGGATGGCGAGCCGTTCCTTTAAGTCCTGTTCCGCGATCTTCGTGATCGGTTCGGCGAGCTCGGTCGCGGCGGCGGAGCTTTTTTCAACCTCGACCGCGGAGGCCCGGATCGCGTAGGGATCCTGGACATAGGCGGGACAGGTCTCGTTGGCGATGGTCCCGAGCACGACGCCGCCCACGTCCGCGGCGACCCCGACCGTGCCCGCCACCGCGTCGACGGCGAGCCCCGCCGCGGCCTTCGCGCCGTGATAGGCGGCTTTGACGGCCTTCGCCGGGTTCAAGTAGGACAACACGCCCTCCGCCGCCCCCGCGCTTGCCGCCGTGGATTGAGAGACCGCCGGCTCCATGTTCTTCGTTTTCGCGGGCGCGGGGCAGCCCGAGACCGAAATCTTGCGCGGCGCGGGGCCGGCGTAATGCAGAAAGACAAGCTCCCCGTCGCCGGCCCAGTTCGTGGGAAACTCGAAGTCCGGCATGGCGGCGCCGTAGAGCTTCTCATAGCGGGCATAGGCCTCTTGGGCCGCGTGGTAGGATATTCGGGCGTCGTCGGGCTCCCCCGATTCCTCGTAGAGGAGCGCCGAGAGATAGTGGCCGAAGGCGTCGTCCCGGTAGGAGCGCCCGCCGGGGAAATCCCGATTGAGCCGGTCGAGGAAGTCCTCCATGCGCCGCACCTCGACCAGGGCGTCCTGGGTCCGCCCTAAAAAGACGTAATTGAGCGTGTGGAAGAGGTGGCAGAGCGCCCGCTCGAAGCCCTCGGCCTGGTAGTCCTTGCTGTTTTCGTTGGCGACGAGGGCGGCCGTCTCCTGGGAGACGCTCTTGACGTCCCGCGCCCGCATCAGGCTCTCGGCCTTGGAGAACTGGCGGTTGCTCTCGTGGTAGCGGCCGCATTCGTGCAGGACCATCCCGAGGTCGAGATGGTAGAGGACGGCGTTGGCACGGCCGTATTGGGACTCTTTCTCCGAGCGGATGCGGCTTGCGGCGCCGGCGCAGTCGTCCGCCGCCAGGAGCTCGTTTACGCTCTTCTTCGTCTGGGCCGTCGGCCCCGCGCAGGCGGCCAAGACGACGATGCCCGCCAGCGCGGCGCCGCCATGAATTCGAGACATTGTAGCTCGCGAGATCAAGCCCCGCGATAGGCTCATAACCGCTTCGTGGCCGAAGCGCCCCTCGCGGCGGGCAGGGCCCCTCGGATCGCGGCGAAAAATCGGCCCATAAAGCCCGGCGCGTCGGGCTTGAAGATTCCGCCCCAAGACAGGACGTCGTCGGCGACGCTCACGGCGGTCTTGTCCGGCGCTTGGGACTTCAAGCACACGCGCAGCTCCTTGGAGCCCTGGAAGGCCCCGGGGCCGCGCGAGGCGGAAAAACAGCCCTTGGACTTGTCCTCCTCCCACACGGAAAGCCCCATAGCGGCCGCGGCGCTCTCCGAGGCCGCCCAGGTTTCCTTAAAGGAAGCGGCATAGTTTCGACTCTCGGCGCCGGGAGGGCGCTTCAAGCACACGAACCGCTCTCCCGTGCAGCCACAAAAAAAGAGCTCCGCCGCGAGGAGGACCGCGATCCTTGGGAACAAAAAGCCGCCCCGAACCGTATTAAAGGCAGGGGATTCAGGACGCATTGAAATTAGGGGAGGCTATGGGCTATGCTTGAGAAAGACGCCATGGAGATTCTCATGAAGTTCCTCGACCGCAAGGTCCGCGAGGCCGAGGAGGAGGTGACCCAACGGGGCATGCTCTCGGACGACAAGGCGATCCCCCTCATCCTCAAGACCCAGTTCAACCATATCGCGCATCTCGAGAGCGATATCGCCGGGCTGCGCGAGACCATGGACCGCAGATTCGAACGCATGGAGTCCCGATTCGACCGGCTCCAGCGCCACATGCTGGGCGGCTTCGCGGCGCTGGGCTTTCTCATCTCCGTCCTGCGCTTCCTCCATTCCTGACGGCCCGCCTCATGATTTCCCTCCCACCTCCGCGGGAGCGGGCGGCGAGCCGCCGAAGCGCTTGGTCCATTTAAGGGTGTAGGCGCTGGCGCCCGGCGACGTCGCCGTGGTGTAGGTGAAGCCCAGATTGAGCGGCCGCCAGATGATCGACAGGCCGCCGCCGCCTATGGCCTGGTAGGGAAAGCCGGGGTCATACTCGCAATTATTGCTGCCCCTCGTGCACCAGGATGGGTTGGGCGCAAGCGAAAGAGCTCCGTAAGGGGCGATCCGGAACCTCCAGGCGTTGAACTGCGGCGAAAAGCCGATCATCAGGCCGAAGCCGTTCTGCGTCGTCTTTCCGCCTCCGGTCACGGAGACCGGAGACTCGGCCTTTAAGTCGGCATACGCCTGGCTCGCTCCCAAAAGAATGGGAAAGCCGAAATTATTCCCGCTGAAGGGGTCATAGAGAAGAAACGCCGACGCGACATAGCCCGAACCTGTCACGGAGACGGAGTTCTCGGCGGGCCAATCGCCGCTCGCCTGCTCGCCAGCGAGCATCGCCCCCGCGCCGAAATGCCGCGAATGATACCAATCGTAGGACAAGGCCAGGCCGGGGCCATGCGTCACCGGACCCTGCTTCCAGGCGAAGTCGGAGGTGATCCACATCGGCATGACCCCGAGGGTTTGACCGGACCGCATAGGTTCCGAAGGAAACGCCACGGAAAGTCCGGCCGCCTCGGCCTCCTCAAGGACTTTCTCCGGCATGAGATCCTGCGCTGAAACCGCTCCGGCCGCGCCCAGCGTCAGGGCCGCGGCGGCGAGGGCGAGGCACCCGCCGAAACGGAAGGGGAACAAAAAGCCGCCCCGAACCGTATTAAAGGCAGGGGATTCAGGACGCATTGAAATTAGGGGAGGCTATGGGCTATG
>JAJYFI010000042.1:0-6724 GCA_021790955.1 bacterium
CGACTACACGAAGGGGATTATCGAGCGCTTCCGAAGCATCGAGCGTCTTCTGGAGAAATATCCCGAGTACCAGGGAAAGCTCGTCTTCGTCGAGCTGGGAGCTCCCAGCCGCACTCATATCAAGCGCTACCACGACCTCCAAACCGAGATCGAGGCGGAGGCCGACCGAATCAATTGGCGCTGGAAAAGCAAGGACTACAGGCCCATCGTCGTTTTGGCCAGGCAGCACAGCCATCCTGAGATCGAGCCCTACTACAAGGCGGCCGACTTCTGCCTCGTGACCTCGCTCCACGACGGGATGAATCTTGTCGCGAAGGAATTTGTCGCGGCGCGGGAGGACGAGAGGGGGGTCCTGGTCTTGAGCCGGTTCACCGGCGCGGCGCGGGAGCTGCGAGAGGCCCTTATCGTCAACCCCTACGATACGGAACAGATGGCGGAGGCGATCCGCTTGGGCCTTGAAATGGAAGAGGGGGAACAGATGCGCCGCATGCGCTCCCTGCAGCGTGTCCTTCGCGAGCAGAACGTCTACCGCTGGGGAGCCAGGCTCATCGAGGATTTAGCCGCCATCCCCGCCCCGGGAGCTGCGGCGTCTCCCAGGCCGGCCTGAACGGCTTCAGAGCCGGACCATCTCCTCCCCGGCGCCTTTCAGACAGTAAAGGAAGGTGAGAAGATATTCCTTGAGATGGCGTGTCAGGAGGAAATTCTCGCGCACCCGCTCGCGGCCGTTCTCGCCAAGCTTGCGGGCGTAGGCGGGGTTATTGAGGAGCTGCTTGATCCAGTAGGCCGCGCCCTCGATCGAGTGGACGAGGACCCCCGAGTGCTGGTGGACGATCTGTTGGGGGATGCCGCCGACGGCCCCGGCGATGACGGGCTTTCCCTTCCAGAGGGCTTCGGCCACGGTGAGCCCGAAGCCCTCCCTAAGAGATTTTTGGAGGATGAGCGCCGAGACGCGCTGGATGGCGTTGATCTCCACGTGGCTTGTGGGGGGAAGAGAGCGGATGAGAATGTCCGGGTTTCCCTTCGCGCGATCCAGAACTTCCTGGTAGACCTGGGCTCCCTCGGGGTCGTCGTCCGCGGACCCGCCGACTAAAAGCAGCCTCGCGTCGGCCGACCGGCGCGCCTGGGCGAAGGCCTCGATGACGCCCAAGGGGTCCTTGAGACGATCAAAGCGCGAAACCTGGGTGACGAGCGGCTTGTCTAAGGGGATGCCTAGCTTTTCCACGATCGCCCGAGCCTCGGACTCCTCCAAATCGCGGTTCTTGTCGCTTAAAGGATCGATCGAGGGCGCGATCACGATCTGCGGGATGGGAAGCTTCTGCGCGAAAGCGGGCGAGGAAACCACCGCCGCGTCGTATTTCTCGACGTAGGGCTTGAGGAATTCCCAAGCCTCGGGCTGCGGGCGGGAGATGTCGATGTGGCAGCGCCAGAGCCAGCGGTTGCGGCTTGCCTGACGTTTCTTGACGAGGGCCGCGGGCTGAGGATCATGGATGAAGACAATGTCGGCGTCGAGGGTAAGCCGGTCGAGATTGGAGTCGCACGTATCCTCGTAGACTTGGTAGTCCTTGGGTGTGATCTCCTGATGGCCGCCATGGAGGGCGTTGTGAAATTTCTTGGTGACGGCGTAGAAAGCCTCGCCGCCCTTGATGACATCCCAGGACGCCTGGACGCCCAGTTCCTGGAGGAGGGGGATCATGCGGTTGAGAATTTCGGCGACCCCGCCCCCGACGGCGGTCGAATTGACGTTTAAGACGGTCTTGCCGGCGAGACGGGACGCGAGGGTTTCCAATTCCCCGATCGCCTGCTCGCCGACGAGAAAAGCGTATTCGTGGAGCCTAGCCATGGACGATGGCCTCGATGCGCCGCTCGACGGCGGCGACGAGCCGGGTCCGGAGGCTCTCCAGAGACTGCCCCGCGGGATCCAGCGCCTCCACCGCTCTCGCCAGCGGGGCCTCGCCCAGCTCTTCCTCCAGCCACCACGACAGGTCGCTGCGGCCTCTCTCATGACGCAGCATGGATTCGAAGATGTGAAGATAAAGGCTCGACGGTCCGACTTTGCGCAGGGCCTCGGCCATCTCAGCGAGGTCCCAGGCTTCGCAGGAGGCGGGGATCGAGTAGCGGATGGCGCTCAGGAAATGGAATTCCTGGCCTTCGGGCGCTGTTCGAGGGGGGACGGAGGAGTCCCGCAGCCTGCGGTCAAGGACCGAGACGAAAGATTCCCGCAGCTCCTGGATGCTGCGGCAGCGGGTGGCGTCGACCGCTGCGAGCCTTTCTCCCGCCTCCTCTTCGCGCAGGACGTTCGAGGCCCAGCCGGCGAAGTCGTTGGTCGTCTCGGGGGAGAGGAAGCGGTGGCGCTGGAGAAAGCCGTAGGTGTGCTCGTAGATGACGGGTTCGGGAGCGGCGCGGATGCCTTCGAGCAGTTCCGGCAGGTTTCGGGCCTTGGCTCCCGTGGCGACGCTAAGCGCCATCCGGGAAAAAAACCGGAAAGGGTCCTTGGCCCGCGGAAGCTTCGACGGCGTCACGGTTTCCATGATCGGCTATTCCCAGCGGTAGTTATGTAAAATGGCATCTTCCGTCGACGGGTCCGTAGCTCAAAGGATAGAGTACGTGGCTTCGAACCACGTGATCCGGGTTCGATTCCTGGCGGGCCCAGATTTTTCCTCTTCTCATCCCTGTCCCCTAATCTTCTGGAGCGCCGCGCGCCTCAGATGATAGTAGTGCTTCCGTATCGCGGCGATCTTCGCCATTTTCTGTTGCTTGGTAAGCGCGGCGTCGACGCGGACCGCGTGAATCTCGGCCGCCTCCTGCTTGTTGAGGGGGTCGATCACCGCATGTTCCTGCCTCGTCAAATGAGGCTTCGTGAGATGGCCGGAGGGAGGAGCGGACGATTGGGCGGCCAGGGGGGCGGCCCAGATCAGGGCGGCGCACAAGAGGAACAACGGATATTTCATGGGGATTTGACCTCCTTTTCTATTCTAACATCACAATTTACCCCCCCGATGTCGCTTTTTCAAGGCGGTGTCATACTTTAACTTTTTAACTTATGGGCGAAGATTGATGACTTTCGAAATGGCGGCAGGAGAACGCCGGATGAAGGCGGCGATGGCTCCGGGGCGCAGACCGCGCTCCTCGCAGCGCCGGATGAGCGCCCTGCGGGCGCGGCTCGCGTCTCGGCGCCGCGTCGCGCCGCGCAGGTCTTCGATCGGCACATGATGCTCGGCGCAGATATCTTGAGCGAGCCTCAAAAGCGCCTCTTCAATGCGGTCGCGGTCGATGGGATTGGCCGGATCCCCCTTTTTTTCCGGCTTTGCCGCTGCGGGAGTTCCTGTCGCCGCCTGCCCGGCATCGCCGTCCGCCTGGAGAAAATCCAGATAGCGCCGCCGCGCTTCTGTTTCGCTCCCGTCGAAGAGGGAGAGCGGAAAGGCTGGATCGACGAGGCCGGCGGCGGCCGCGCCGAGGTAGCAGCGATGGCTCGACCAGGGCCATTGAGCCGGGTCGGAGACCATTTTCGCGCGGACCGGATTGAGGTGGATATAGCGCAGAAGCTCGATGAGATAGGAGTCCCCGTCGCAGAGGGGGGCCTTGAAGCGGCTTTGGAAGAGATGCCCCAGCCGCCGCCTCCGGCCGTTGAAATAGCGGGAGTAGCGGGTGAGGAGATGCTGCATGATGCGCGACAGGTCGAAGCCGCCGACCCGCACGAGCATGTGGAAGTGGTTCGACATGAGGCAGTAGGCGAAGAGTTCGAAGGGGGTGGCTTTCTTGACTTTGGAGAGGATGTCGAGGAAGCGGCGGCGGTCATCGTCGTCGATGAAAATGTCCCGGCCGCCGTTGCCGCGCGACATGACATGGAAGACGAGCCCCGGGGCGTGGACTCGGAGGGGCCGTGCCATACGATATATACGGAGGACCCCCCGAAATTGTTCCCGCGATAAGTTAAAAAGTTAAAGTATGACACCGTTTTTTTGATAAAGTCTTTCTCGATGCCCCATTTTCTCGATATTTGCGTGGCGCTGATCGCTGTTGAGCTCGCGATTGTCGTCGTCGTCTTGGCGGTGGCGCTTGTTAAAATCGGCCAGGCGGCGAAGGCCGTCGAGGTGCTGGCCTATCGCATCGAAGACCGGGTGGCTGGCTTCGGCCGCTGGACGAATGCGGGGCTTGTCTCGGGCCTGGAGGGGGTCGCGCGCTTCCTGGGCGGGTTTTTCGGCGCCCGCCGACGAGGGGTCAAGCCTTGACTCCATGGCCATGGCGTCGTTTTTGAAAGATTTCCAGAAGCGATTTCTCTTCGACCGGGAAATCACCCGCCAGAAGGCCTTTATGCGGACCATCCCGATCTTCGCGGGGCTGCGGGGGCGCGAGCTGGGCCGTCTCATTCAATCGCTGTACCTGCGCACGTATCAAAAGGACGAAGTTCTATTCAGCCAGGGAGATATCGGCCGGGCGCTCTTTATCCTGGAGAGCGGTCGCGTTGACCTGATCCGACTTGAGCCCGATGGATCGGAGGAGACCATTTATGCGGTCAAGCCGGGTGAATTCTTCGGCGAGATGGCGTTGTTGGAAGAGCGGCCGCGGACGGCTTCCGCGAAAGCGGCGGAGTCGTCAAAGCTGTATTTGCTTTACCGCACGGAGCTTGACGAACTGGTCCACTCCGCCCCCAGGATCGCCGCCATTATCTTCAGGCATTTGGCGGAGCGCCTCTCGGGCCGGCTTCGAGAGCGCCAAGACCTGCGATTTTCCGAAACAGCCCTCTCTCGTGCAAGCTAAATTCCGGATTCCGGCGGCCGCGTTCCTCGCCGCTCTCATCGTCTTTTATGTCATCTTCAGGCTTTTCGACGTTCTGCTGCCTTTTTTGATCGCGTTTCTCGTCGCCTATGTCTCAAATCCTTTCATCAGCTGGTTTCAGATCCGGGGTTTCAAGCGCGACGTCGCGATCGTCGTCATCTATCTCGCCGTCGCCGTGACGGTCAGCGTCATCGCCGGCCCCCTGCGGCAGGTCTTGGAAAACGACATGACCCTGCTTCAAACGCAGGCGCCGCTTTACATCTCGCAGGCCAAGCACATGATCGCCGCCTTCCGGGATCATTTGAGCGCACGTCTTCCTTTCGGCGGCTTCCTTCTCGAGTCGTGGAGCGCGGATCTTTACGCGCCGCTCATCCGGCGCGTGCAAAGCGTCCCCAAGTATTTCCTCGCCATGTTGCCGATCATCACCTACGTATTCCTTGTCCCGGTCCTGAGCTTCTATTTTCTCCTCGACGCGCCTCGGGTCCAGAACCGCCTCATTCAGCTTTGCCCCAGCCGCTATGTCGAACAGCTGCTGCATCTGCTTGACGAGGTCGACGTGGTGGTTGGAAAGTATTTGAAAGGGGTCCTGTTGGAAGCCTGCATCGTCGCCCTGGTTTTGGGGACGGGGCTAAAGCTATTGGGAATACATTATTTTGTGGCGATCGCGTCGTTGGCCGGCGTCGGCTGCCTGGTTCCCTACCTGGGCTTCCTCGTCTCGACGGTGTTCGGCGTTTTGGTGGCGGCGTTCCAATTCCAAAGCGTCTGGGCCGGCGCGAACGTGGCGGCGCTGTTCGTGGCGGTCAAAGTCGCCGACGACGTTTTCCTTTCACCTCTCCTGCCGTCGACGTCCCTTCATCCCGTGGTGTTTTTGCTTTCCCTGATGATCGGGGGGAAGCTTTTTGGATTCGGCGGCCTGCTCCTCGCGGTCCCCATCGTCTCCATGGCACGATCCATGGTCAAAATCGCGTGGCTGTGGTACGTGAGCTCCTCCGGCTTGGGGACGGCGCGGACTTCCGCAGCCCTGGGCGTTCCATACACTTAGTGGTCGGCAGCGTCGTATTCCCCGGCTTCGCGGCCGGCCAAGACGATCCCCAGCGCGCCGCCCTCTGGGCGCGTGCCGGCGCGGGTGGCTTCTGCCTCTACCGGGCGCCGTCCCGTCGCATCATCCGCGCGGTAGCCTCGCTGTCGCGCGCCGCGGAGCATCCTCTTTTCTTTTGCGCCGACTACGAGGAGGGAACGTGGTCTCATTGCCCGGACGGCACGCCTCTTCCCTCCAACATGGGCGTCGGCGCCTCGGGATCGGAGAAGCTGGCGTATTTGAAGGGGCTTGTGACGGCGCGGGAGGCGCTGGCCTTGGGAGTCTCGTGGGTGTTGGCGCCGGTCGTTGATCTCGCCAGCCGGGCGGACAACCCCATCGTCAACACCCGCTCTTTCGGCTCCGATCCCAAGAGCGTGATCCGTCTCGCCGGAGCCTACCTGCGCGGCCTGCGCCGGGGAGGCGTCATGTCCTGCCTCAAGCACTTCCCGGGACACGGCTCGGCGGCGAGCGACTCGCATCTCGTCCTGCCGAGGCTCCGCGTCGGCGCCCGGGAATTATGGGGCCGGGATATCCTTCCCTTCAGGGCCCTCTCGGGCGCGGCGGACGCCGTCATGGCGGCTCACGTCCTGGCTCCCGGACTTTCGGCCTCCAAGGTCCCCGTCTCCCTTTCTCCGGCCCTTACGGAGATCTTGCGGGATCAATTCGGCTTCCGGGGGCTGATCCTCACGGACGCCATCAACATGAAGGCCGTCTCGAGCCATTTCGGCGAATTCGAAGCGGCTCGCCGGGCTCTCGTCGCTGGCGCGGACGTCCTGATGGTGCCGTCCTCGCCCGGGGCTCTCATGGCGCGCCTTGAGCGCGAAAGCCGGCGGGATCCGGTCCTCGCGGCGGCGGCGCTCAGGGCCGCTC
>JAJYFI010000042.1:6734-8827 GCA_021790955.1 bacterium
CAGACCGCGTAGTGGGCCGGCGGTAGCTTGCTGCGCGGTCTCGGTGACGCCGCTCGCGCGATCGGGGCGGCCGCCCGACGGCGTCTCCCGTCGAAGCTCCCGACGCAGGAGAGCCTCGAGAAGGCCCGGACAAGGCACCTGGGCTGCCAGAAACATCGCCGCGAGGCCGAACGCATGGCGATGGAATGCCTTGCCTGGAAGCCGGGGGAACCCCGGCCGAAGGTCTGGAGAGAGATCGCCTATTTGGAATGCGGAAGCCCCGGAGGCGCGGAGAGCGGCGCATTTCTCGAGAGCCTGCGTGCCTTCGGCATCCGGGTCGTTCCCTGGCGCCGGGGCGTCAAACGTCCCCTGCTTCTCGCCAGCTTTATGAGACCGCGGGCGCGGAGCGGCGTGATCCGCTATGGACGCGAATCGCTCTCTTTTCTCGCCAAAGCGCTTCGCGAGGCGCCCGCCTCCTTGGCCGTTTCCTTCGGGAGCCCTTTCGTCCTCTCGGATCTGCCGGGGCCGGGGCTCTGCGCCTTCTCCGCCCACGCGCCCTCGCAGCGCGCGGCGGCTGCGGCCGTCGCCGGACGGATCCCTGTCCTCGGCAAGATGCCGGTGGCGCTATGATGCACTGGTTGATGGGGGGCTCCCCCGTGGGCTGGCTCGATTACGCCGAGTCGGCGCTTTGGCTCTCTTTGATGCTCTGGATCGCCTTCCGCGCGCGCCAATTCTCGGTCGAGACGACGGACGACTTCTTCCTTGCCAGCCGGCGCGTTCCGATCGCGGCCGCATGCATCGCTTTTATCGCGACGGAGACTTCGGCCCTCACGATTATCGGCGTTCCGGCCGTCGCCTTCCGCGAGAATTGGAATTACGCCCAGTTCTTCATCGGTTCGGCGGCGGCCCGGATCGTGATCGCCTATCTCTTCATCCCGGCATTCTATCGCAAGCGCTACCAGACGATCTACGGTTTTCTGCGGGAGCGGTTTGGGCCTTGGACCCAGCATGCGGCGAGCGTTATTTTCTTCTTAACGCGGCTCATGGCGTCGGGGGTGCGGCTCATGGCGGCCGCGGTGGCGGTGAGCTCCTTTCTCGGACTGCGCCTGGCGCCGCTGCTGCTGGCGATGGTCGCGGCAAGCCTCCTCTACACGGCCTGGGGCGGCGTGCGGGCGGTGGTCTGGTCGAACGTTTTGCAGGGGATCGTCTTCGTCGGCGCGGGTTTGGCCAGCCTTTTATTCATCGTCACGCATATTCCGGGGGGCGTCGGGACGATCCTGAGCGTCGGACGGAGCGCCGGGCGTCTCGATATCTTCCGCTTCGGTCCCGCGTGGGGGGACCCGGGGTTCATCAAGAAGTTCTTCTTGGATCCCAATATCCTATGGATCGCGGTTCTTAACGGCTTCGTCGGCTCCCTGGCGGCCTTCGGCACCGACCACGAAATGATGCAGAAGCTTTTGACGGTCGAGACGAGAGGAAAGAGCCAAAAAACGATGCTGGCGGCCACGGCCGGCAGCTTCGCGGTTCTCCTCTTGTTCCTATCGATCGGTTCGGCCCTCTTCGTCTTCTACCAGGAGCATCAGGCGCTGGCCCTCCCGAGGAGGCTCGATGCGGTTTTTCCGCACTTCGCGGCCGCAGTGATGCCCGGCCCTTTGCGTGCTCTCGTCCTGAGCGCGATCCTGCTCGTTTCCTTCGATTTGCCGCTGGCTTCCTTGAGCGCCGTCTTCGTCAACGACATCTATCGTCCGCTCGTGAGCAACGGAGCGTCGGAAGCGCATTATCTCAAAGTCTCCAGGGCCGCCATCCTGGTCGCCGCGGTTTTGCTCGCGGGCCTGGCCTATGCTTTAAGCTTCTTTGATCGAATGCTCTGGCTGGCCTTCAAAGTCACGGGAGTGACGCTGGGCTCCCTTTTGGGGATCTACCTCCTGGGCTTTCTGACGCGGCGCCATGGGGATCGCGCGAACGCCGTCGCGATGGGGGTCATGACGGCGGTCAACGCCGTCATCCTCTATGCCCTGGAGCGGTCGGGGCTGCCCCTGGGCTGGAGCTGGCTCATCGTGATCGGCACGGCGGGGACCTTCGGCCTTGCGTGGGCGCTCGGGCCGTGGCTCGAC
>JAJYFI010000043.1 GCA_021790955.1 bacterium
CGTGCTGGGCGGGGACCCGCGCTGGGCCGGCGAGCTCGATGGCCGCCTTGAGAGGCTGGGATTCCAGGAGCCGCTGCGCCGGGCGGCGTCCGCCTGGCAAAACGATTTCGTCCGGGGGGGGCCTGGGGGTCTTCCTTGGAGCCACCTCTTCGACTTTCCGCCCGGGGCCCATGCCTCGGAGCAGGACTGGGTCGAGGTGGCGGCCATGGCCATGGGGCACGCGCTCAAGGCGCTTGAAGCCCGCTGGCCGAAAGCCTTCCGCGGAGCGGCCGAGGAGCTTTGGTCCGAAATCGCCCGCGACCGGCCGCGGGCCGGCGAACGAAGTCGCAGTGAGAAACAAGGAGAATAGTCCATGAGCGAAGCAAGACGATACGAGCATCGACCGAGGTTCTTTAGGCCCAGGCATAGGCCCAAGCAGGGCTACGGGGGATGGCAGGGCGGAGGAGGTGGCCAGGGCCAGCAGCACCAGCAAAAGCGCTTCAACAAGGGCCCCGACATGGCGGTGGACCTTGGCCCCGCGGAGAAGGAGTTCATGACGAAGACGCCCATTGATCCCATGGAGTGGATCTCGCTCGAGAAAGGCTCGACCGATCCCTCGATGCGGGCGGTGGATCTCCTTTGCCCTATCGGCAAGGGGACCAGGGGCCTGATCGTCGCTCCTCCCAAGGTGGGCAAGACGACCTTCCTCAAGCAGATCTCCAACGCCGTCAAGGAAAGCGCCCCGGAGATCGTTCAGTACTGCCTGCTGGTCGACGAACGTCCGGAGGAAGTGACGGACTTCAAGCGAAGCGTCCCCGCGGAGGTGCACGCCTCCTCGAGCGACCAGTCCTACGAGAACCACGTCGTCGTCGCCGAGGCGCTCATGCGCAAGGCGGTTCAGGACGCCAACGCCGGCAAGGACGTCTTCCTCCTTGTCGACTCCCTGACCCGGCTCTCGCGGGTGCACAATCAGTTCTCCCCGGGCAACCGAACGATGTCCGGAGGCCTCGATTCGCGGGCGATGGTGATCCCGCGCCGCTTCTTCGGGTTGGCGAGAAAGCTCGAGGAGGGCGGGTCCCTGACCATCCTGGCGACCATCCTGGTCGACACCGGGAGCAAGATGGACGACATCATCTTCCAGGAGTTCAAGGGGACGGGCAACATGGACCTCGTGCTCTATCGCCCGGCGGCCGACATGCGCATCTTCCCCGCGCTCAAGATTCGCGACACCGGCACCCGCAAGGAGGAGAAGCTCCTCCCCGCGGACTTCCTGGAAGGCGCCTGGAAGCTGCGCAGGCACTTGGCCGGTCTCCCCGACATCGAGGCCATCAAGGCCTTGACCGAGCTGCTGAGAAGCTACAAGACGAACAAGGCTCTCCTGGGGGCGCTGCGTTGAGCGCCAAGCCCATAGGCCCCTACTCCCCGGCCCGAGCCGCCGGAGAGTGGCTCTTCGTGTCGGGGCAGATCGCCCTGGACGTTTCCGGCGAGATCGTCCGGGGAGCGGCCGCGCGTCAGGCGGAGCTTTGCCTTCAAAGCCTGGGCGAGCGGCTCAAGGAGGCGGGGGCTTCTCCGGCGGAGGTCGTCAAGACGACGATCTTCCTTACGGACATGAAGGACTTCGCCGAGGTTAACGACGTCTACGCGAAGTTCTTCAAACCTCCCTATCCGGCCAGGTCGACTGTGGCGGTCGCGGCCTTGCCGAAGGGGGCCGCCGTAGAGATCGAGGCCGTCGCCTACTTGGCCGGGAGCAGCCGGGCGTAATAGGAAGTGTTCGAGACATAATAGAAGTCGCCCGTCATGAGGTCAATGAGCAAAGGGAAGGGCCCCAGAAGGAGGCCCGGCAAAATATCTAGGATCAGGTCGCTGGTCCGGAAACCGCGGGCGACGGCCATGGTTTGCCCCTGCCAGCCATCCTTGCTGATCGTGATATAGCGCGGTATGCCCCAGCCTCCGGGAACGCCCGCCGCCATCGGCGTCACGCCCGTCATTTTTCCGATCATCACGTCGGCATGATCGGGCTTGCTGTCGATGCTGACTTGTTGGTTGTTGTTGGCCATGGTGGCGCAACCGGTCAAAAAAGCTAGCGCCGCCGCCATGCAAGCGTTCCTTCCTGGCATTTCGCGACCTCCTCCCGAGGATTTCCAGAACGTGATAGCTTAGCTTTTTCCCCCGCCGAATTTCACCGGTTTAAATCAGCCCGAATTCCTTGAGCCGCGTCTTAAGCTGCGTCCGCTTCTCGGCGGCCAAGGGCATCAGCGGCAGGCGCAGGACGTCCCTGGCGAGGCCCCGCAGGGCCATGGCGGCCTTGAGCGGAATAGGGTTCGATTCCAGGTAAAGGGCCTTGATGACGGGAAGCATCCGAAGGTGGAGGCTTCGGGCGCGCCCCATGTCTCCTTGCCGCGCCGAGCGGCACAGATCAGCCATCTGGGAAGGAACGAGGTTCGACAGGACGCTGACGGCTCCCCGGGCGCCGATCGAAATCATGGGGAGGATGAGCGAATCGTCTCCCGCCAGGACAGAGAAGCCCGGTGGAGCCGCCCGGATGGTTTCTCCCGCCTGATCGAGGCTTCCGGAGGATTCCTTGACGGCGACGACACGCGGGACTTCCCGGGCCATCCGGGCCAGCGTCTGGGGTTCAATGTTGACCGCCGTCCGCCCCGGAATGTTGTAAACGATGATGGGAAGCCGGGTCGCCCGGGAGATGGCCGCGACATGGGCGATGATGCCCCTCTGGGGGGGCTTGTTGTAGGAGGGCGCCGTGACGAGCAACGCCTCGGCTCCGGAGGATTGGGCGAGGCGCGCCGATTGGACGGCCCGGGCCGTCGCGTTCGCCCCCACGCCGGCGATGACGAGAAGCTCGCCGTCGCCTTCCTGAGCCGCGAGCCGGATGAGCTTTGATGATTCCGCCGGCTCAAGCGAACTTCCCTCTCCCGTCGAGCCCCCGATCACGACGCCGTCGACTCCTCCAAGGGCTTGCCGGCGGATCAGCCGCCGGAAGGCGGGGACATCGAGGGAAAAATCGGGCTTAAACGGGGTGGCGAGGGCCGTGTAGACGCCGGAAAGGGGAATCTTGGCCGGCCGGGATTTCACAGGGAGATCTCCCCTTGATAGACGGTCCGAGCGGGACCCTCGAGCCAAAGCTCGCTGCTCCGATGAGAGCCTGCCGCGGCGGCGTTCTTCAGGCCGACCCGCAGAAGGGCCCCGCTTTTGGCCCGGACGGAAACGGGGCTCCGGTAGAGGCCTCGATGGAGTCCGACCAGAGCCGCGGCGGCGGCTCCCGTCCCGCAGGCGAGCGTCTCGTCCTCCACGCCGCGCTCGTAGGTGCGAAGAAGAATTTCCCGGCGGCCGAAAGAGACGAAATCGACGTTCGTTCCCGCGGGCTTGAACGCCGCGTGGCGCCGGATGGCGCGGCCGACGTCCGCGACGGGAAAACGGCCCAGATCGGCGGCTTCGGCGACCGCGTGCGGCGTCCCCGTGTGGACCGTGTAGACGTCGAGCCCGCGGCCGCCGAATCGCAAGGAACGCGGCCCCGACACGGGCCCCGGCGTAGGCATTTGAATCGCGACGCGCTCGCGGCCCGTAATCCTGGCCCGCAGGGCTCCGGCGTCGGTCCTCAAGGCGAATTCGCGAGCCTTGGTCCAGCCGCTCTGATGCGCCCACCAGGCGCCGCAGCGCGAGCCGTTGCCGCAAAAGGCCGACGAGCCGTCGGCGTTCCAGTAGCGCACCTGGGGAGAAGAACGCCCGCTCAGAAGGATGAGGCCGTCCGCCCCGATGCCCTCCCGCCGGTCGCAGAGCCTTCTCGCCAGAGACGCAAGCCCCCGACGCGCCGCCAGGGACGGACATGAGCGCAGAACGGCGGCGTCCAGAAGCACGAAATCGTTGCCGGCTCCGGACATCTTAAAAAAACGAAGCTTCACGGGGCGCTCCAGGTCTTGAGGAGGGCCTTGGACACCTTGGCCAAGAACGGCGCGCTCTCGGGAGAGCTTCCCGCCAGAGCCATGAATCGCCGCGCTTCCCGAAGCCGCCCCAGCTCTTTATCCGCCATCGCCTTCGCCCAAAGAGCTACCGGGTCGAGCGGGTCGGCCTTGAGAAGGCTCTGGGCTTCGGCCCGCGCCTGGGCCGGCTGGCGCGCCTCGAGAAGCCAGAGGGTGATCGCGCGGCCGAGGGCGCGGGGGGCGTCCGGAAGGGAGCGCGCCTCCCGCAGGGTCGCGATCGCCCCGTCAAGGCGTCCGCGAGCGCGCTCGATATAGGCCAAGTCGATGAGGCCGGCGGCCTCGCGGCGAAGCTCCAGGGCCTTTTCGACGGCCGCTTGTGCGTCGTCGAGGCGTCCCCTCTCGTAAAGCGCCTCGGCGTAGGAGCGCCAGATGCTTGGATCACGCGCGGACGAGCGATCTTTCAAGGCGAGCTTGAAATCATCGGCGCTGCGGCCGTAGAACCCCAGGGCCTGCTCGGCCCGCGCCAGCCCCAGCCGCGCCTCGAAGGAATCGGGGGTTTTCTTGAGGATTTTTTCATACAAAGGGAGGGCCTTTTCGGGAAGATCCGAGCGCAGCAGCAAATCCGCGAAGCCGAGATGGAGCCGGATATTTCGCGGGTAGAGCTTGGAGGCAAGCTCATAGACGCTGAGCGCCCGGGAGGGGCGTCCCGTCGCCGAGAAACTTTGGGCCTTAAACCAAGCCGCCCGCGCCGCGTCGGCGGTCTTGAGCTTCTGGATAAACTCGGGAGTCAATATCCCCAAGACCCGCGAATAGTCCTTGGAGGCGAAAAGCTTGGCGACCCGGACCAACGGGTCCTTGGAGCGAAGCGGCCACAAGCCGGCCCGGGCCGCCGCGGCCGTGGCGATGAACAGGCAGGCTGCGGCGGCGAGCTTGAAGGGGGGCGTGGAGCCTGGCATTTATTTCCTGACAATGGCGGCCGGGGCCGTCGGCGCGCCGTGGTCCTCGGTCAGCCACGGAAGGGAGGCGAGAATGAGGCTCTCCTCCGCCGCCGGGAGGCGGTGCTGGGCGGCGATGACGCCGGCCTCGATCGCCTCCGGAATTCTTGAGGTATCGTAGAAATGAATGTCGCCGACCTGCGGCTCGATGACGAAGTCGGCTTCCCGGCTTTCCTCGCGAGCGAGGATCGAGCCGCGGATGTCGATGACCTGCTGGAGGCCTTGGAGGGCGGTCCGCGGTCTGGATCGCGTGAAATCGCCCTCGGTGACGCTCGCCAAGACCCATTGGGCCCCAAGGAGCCTCGCCGCATCGACCGGGACGTTGTCGATGACGCCGCCGTCGACCAGGAAGCGGTGGCGGTACTCGACGGGCTCGATGATGCCGGGAAGGCTCGAGCTCGCGCGCACGGCCCGGGAGACGGGCCCGTCTCGAAAGACGATCTCCTCTCCCGAGTCGAGATCCATGGCGACGCAGGCGAAGGGCTTGGCGAGATCCTCGAAGCGCTTGGGCCCGAATTCCCGGAAGAACGCCTCTTCGGTCTTGCGGTTGGAGAGGGGTTTCTGCCACAGAACGAGGCGAAGAAGGCTGAAGGCCCCCCAGTTGGTCCCGGAATCGAGGGTGAGGGAGCCCATGAGTTCCCGCAGGCGTCTGGGGGATTCTCCCGCGGCGTAGAGTGCCCCGACGATGGCGCCCATGGAGGTCCCGGCGACGACATCGATCGGGAACTTGGCCCTGGTGAGGACCGTGATCACGCCGGCGTGGGCCGCCGCCCGGGCCGCCCCTCCGGAAAGAGCCAAGCCCACGACAGGCCTGCGGGTGTTCGGCAGGGAGGTCAGCTGCGTCCACAGGTGATCGCGCAACAGGCCGTCGGGAGAGAGGTCCGGCTGGGCCGGGAGGGGGGTCGCGGCCAGAAAGACGCCAAGGGAGACGGCGCCCAGGAGACGGGATGTCACTGCTCCATCTCCCTGCCCACGGCCCGCGCGAGATCCGCCCGCGCCGTCGTCGCGGAGGCAAGGGCCTCGAGAAGGGCATACTTGAGATCAAGAAGGCTTTGGACGGCCTTGAGCCTGCGCAAGGCGCCCATCCTCGGCGCGAGGGCCTTCACGGCCGAGGCAAGCTTTTCGTAGCGGATCCGGATCCTGGGGCATTCTTTCTGCCAGTAGAGGACGCTCTCGTGGGCGGTTCTCACTTCCAGGCGGACTTGGTCCTCGAGCTCGGAGCGCTTGAGCTCTCCCTGCCGCTGTTCGGCCTTCTTCTGGCTTAGCTGGCTTAGGTAATCGTAGGCGAACGGGATCTTGACGCCGAGGGTCGCGTCCCAGTTGGTTTGAGTGACCGCCTGGATCTGATTGGACTGATTGACGACGCCGTAATCGCCGTCCAGGAAGACGGTGGGAATGCGCCGGGCCTGGGCGAGGCTGACCGAAATCGCGTCCATCTGAGCCTTGTAGCTTTCCGCCTGGAGCTCGGGACGGAACTCGAGAGCCCAGAGAAGAGCCTTGTCGATTTGGGGCGGCGCCGGGCTTTCTTCGAGATGCCCTTTGAGCTCGAAGGGGGTGTCGAGCTCCACGTTGAGAACCTTGAGGAAGGAGAGCCTCGCCAAGCGTTCATCGTGCTCGGTTTTGGCTCCCATTTCTCTCACGCGCTCGATGACCTCCTCCGCGTCGATATCGTCGGCGGGAGAGAGGGCGCCGCGCTTGGCGATGGCGCCCTCTTCCTTGAGGGTCTCCCGGGCCGCCTCGCCCTTTTCTTCCGCCGCTAAAAGCCGGTAGAAGGCCTTGCGGACGGCGAGGATGATGTCTCGCCGCGAGGACTCGAGTCTGGTCTTGGCCTGCTTGAGGGCCGCTTGAGCGAGCTTCAAGGTATTGAGGGTGCGGCCGCCTTCATAGAGGGACAAATGGAGATAGCCCATCCCGGCGAAGAGGGCGTCTGAGTTCCCGTAGGTGGAGCCCTTGGGAAAGAGGAGGAGGCTCCCCGACTCCGCGGAGGACGCGAAGGGGTATTGCGCCGAATAGGTCGTCGCGGCCCCCCGCATCCCCAGCTCCGGAAGGAAAAGATATTTGGCCTGCTTGACGCGTTCTTCCGCGATCAGCTCGTCTTGCTCCGCGGAAAGGAGCCGGGAATCGTTGAGGAGGGCGAGCTTCTCCGCCTCTTTGAGGGTAAAAATCCGGATCGGGGTCTGCGCGCATACGGCCGCCGCGAGCGATACCACAAGGATAGCCCCGGCGGGCCCGGCGCGCAAGGAGTGCGTCCGAGTCGTGGCGGCGGTCAAATTTTAAAGGACTGCGTGATCCGCCCAATATCGTCTCGAAGGGCCGAAAGTTCCTCGCGCAGTCGAACCGGGCTTGCGTCTTTCGGGA
This sequence comes from bacterium, assembly GCA_021790955.1. Classification (GTDB taxonomy): domain Bacteria; phylum Elusimicrobiota; class Elusimicrobia; order UBA1565; family UBA9628; genus JAJZAK01. Next base: position 7,268 of record JAJYFI010000043.1, read on the forward strand.
TCTCCTCCAAAATTTGGGCGGCGCGCCTGGCGCAGTCGGCGGCTAGGACGCGGTCGCGGCGCAGGAGGCTCTGAAGTCCCGCAAGCATGGCGTTAAACTCCTCTTGGAGCTCCGTCATCTCGTCGCCCGTGCGGAGGCTCACCCTATGGGTGAGGTCTCCCGTCGAGATGATCTGGGCGGATTTTTCGAACCGGTAGATCGGGCCCGCGATCCGGTGGGAGACCATCAGGGCGATGAAGAGGATGAGGGCCAGGTAGAGGGCGATCTTGACGATCAACACCGTCCGGAAGGCGTCCACCTGAAGGAGAAGATCGGGACTCGCGTTCAGCAGGACGCTCGCGAAGGCGTGGTAGACCTCGAAGCCGACAAGCAGCGCCGCGCAAAGGACGCTCAGGAAGATGAGCGCGATGTATTTGAACTGGATCCCGTGCTTGACGAGGACCGTTCGGCGCTCGAAATTCCTGTTGTCAGGCATGGAGAGCCGCCGCGGGCTGCCCGGCCGGGCAGAAGGTGTCGAGCAGGGCCACGAGCTCGGGAGGGATCGTCTTGATCGCGCCCGATGCCTCCTGGAGCGGGACCCCCTGGATCTTCTCGCCACGCAACGCCGCCATGAGGCCGAATTTCTTTTGATGGACGAGGTCGACGGCCGCGCAACCGGCGCGGCTTGCCAGGATGCGGTCGAAGAGGGTCGGCGGCCCGCCGCGCTGGATGTGGCCGATGACGGCCGCGCGCGTCTCGATTCGCGTGGCCGTCTCGACCATCTTGGCGATCTTCTCGCCGACGCCGCGCTCTCGCAGGATCATGTGCCCGAACTCGTCGAGTTTTTCGCCCTCCTCGCGGCCCAACTCGATGGCCTCCGACGTGACCACGAGGGCGAAGCCCTTGCGGGCGTGCGCGGCCCGGACCGCGGAGAGGAGAGAGTCCTTGTTGAAGGGCTTTTCGGGGATCAGCACGGCGTCCGCCCCGGCGGCGAGGCCCGTGTAGAGCGCCACCCAGCCCGCGTGCCGGCCCATGACCTCGAGGACCATGACGCGGTGATGGCTGCGCCCCGTGTCCTTGAGCCGCTCGGCCGCGTCCATGGCGACCGAGGCCGCCGAGTCGAAGCCGAAGGTGTAGTCGGTCGCGGAGAGGTCGTTGTCCATGGTTTTGGGAACCCCCACCACGGGAAAACGCTCCTCCGCGTTGAGGCGGGCGGCGACTCCCAGGGTGTCCTCGCCGCCCATCGCGACGAGGGCCTCGAACCCCATCTTGCGGAAGTTGGCGAGGACCGCCTTCACGCCGCCCTCTTTTTTGTAGGGGTTCGTCCTGGACGTGCCGAGGATCGTGCCGCCGATCCCGCCGATGTTCTCGACCTCCGTCGGCCCGAGAGGCATGGCGGCGCCGTCGATCATTCCCTTCCAGCCGTCCTTGATGCCCAGGCACTCGTAGCCGAGCTTCCGCGCCCGCAGGACGACCGCCCGGATGGCGGGGTTGAGCCCTGGGCAGTCGCCGCCGCCCGTCAGAACGCCGATAAGA
>JAJYFI010000044.1 GCA_021790955.1 bacterium
TTCCGGTGACGGCGAGCTCGATGGGCGTGGGCGAGCCCTGGGCCAGGATCTGGGAGACGAGGTCCGAGGGCTCGAAGGAGACGGATATCCGGGGGACTTCCTTCGCGATGCGCTTGCGGAGCTCTTCCTTGATGGCCGGGATATCCCGCTTCTCCCCGTTGAGGTCGACATTGACGATCGATTCCTCGGGGCCGGAGGTGAATTGGTAGACGAGGTTGGCCGCGTAGTCCGGCGACTGCATGCCCACGTAGCCGATCGTCTTGGAGTCAGGACCGACGATCTTCTTGACGATGGCGAGGACCTGGTTGGTCATCGTCTCGGTCGTCTCGATGCTGCTTCCCGGAGGCGCGCTCAGGTGCATGCGGAATTGGCTTGTCTCGGCGGGAGGAAAGATGTCGCGGCCGATGCGGGAAAAGACCCAGTAAGCTCCCAGCGACGCCGCGATCAGATAGGAGGCCACGACCGGCCCCCGGGCCTCCACCAGGGCGCTCAACAGACGAATGTACATGCGGCGGAATTTTTGGAAGGCGCCGTCGGCGTGGGCTTCGCGATGGGCTTTGATTCGGATCCGGATGGCCGAGATGGGAACAAACGTGCTCGAAAGGACGAAGGAGCAAAGCAGCGCGAAGCCCACCGACAAGGACAGCGGGACGAACAGGGCCCGGGCCACCTCCTTCATGAAAAGAGCCGGCAGAAACACCGCCATGATGCAGGCCGTGGCCAAGAGGTTGGGCGTGACGGTTTCCGTGGCGCCGTCAAAGCTCGCCTTCGCGACGCTCTTGCCGAGGCCAAGATGCGAGAAAATGTTCTCGATGGTGACGATGCCTTGGTCGACAAGGATTGCGATGGAAAGGGCGAGTCCTCCCAGGGTCATGATGTTGACGGTCTGGCCGGCCGCCCAGAGAAGGAGAAGGCCCCCCAGGAGAGCCAGCGGGATGTTGGAGCAGACGAGGAAGACGCTCTTGAGGTCCCGAAGGAAAAGGAAGACCACGAGGCCCACCAGGAATGCCTCGAGGAGGCCTTCGGTGAACAGGGATTTGATGGCCCGCGTCACGTAGACGGATTGGTCGAAAAGAAAGTCGACTTTCATGTCTTTGGGCACCAGCTCCCTGAAGGTGGGGAGCGCGTCCTTCACCGCCTTAACGACGGCCAAGGTGGAGGCGTTGCCGATCTTGACGACGGGAAGGTAGGCGCATCGGCGGCCGTTGTATTCCGCGTAGCCCCTCTGGATGTTGGAGACGAACTTGATCTTGGCCACGTCGCCGATCGTCACGGTGGGAACGGTCGCAAGGCGCAGCGGGACCGACTTGAGGTCCTGGAAGTCCCTGGCGTAGTAATTGGCGGCCACCATGGGATAGTTCGGCCCCGAATAGATGTTCCCGGGCGGGAGCACGGATTCGCCGGTGTTCATGGCCTTCGCGACGTCGAGCGGCGAGAGAAAGTGCTTTCGGAGCTTCTTGGGGTCGGTGAAAAGGACGACCGTCGGCTCCGAGGCGCCGAACGGCGCCGGCGAACTCAGGCCGGGCAAAGTCGCGAAGTAGGGGCGGACGCGGTTCATCGCCTCGTCTTGAAGGTGCGAGAGTTCGTCGAGGGAAAGCTCCCCGCGGTTCGTGCCGGTGTCCTTGTAGGAGACGACGACATAGCCGACGGGGAGGCTCCCGGCGTCGAGATGAATGAGGAAGGGGGGAAAGATGCCGGGAGGCATGAAGGCGAGCGCGCGGGTCGAGAAGGCGCTCATTTCCGCAAGGACCGCGGCGATGTCGGTGCCCTCGTTGAACGTCAGTTTCATGACCATCTCGCCCTGGACGTTTTTGTCCTCGATGGCCTTGATGTTTTCGACGTAGAGCGCCATGTACTCGAAGTAGTACGTGATGAAGGCCTCCATCATCTCGGGCGTCATGCCCTCGTAGTCCTCGGCCAGATAGAGGGTGGGAATGCCGATCGAGGGCAGGATGTCCCGCGGCATGCGCATCACCGCCATGCCTGCCGCGAGAAGGACGCCGACGATGAGGATCACGACGGTGACGGGGCGCTTGAGGGCGCCCGCGACCAAATTCATAAAGTGAGTTTAGTATAGCGCTTGCGTTTTAAATTTGTAAAGCATATGATGAATTTGCTAAACATTATATTAATAAATGGATAATTTAAATTACCGGCACCTGTTCTATTTTTGGCGCATCGCGAAGGCGGGCTCGATCGCGAAGGCCCGCGAGGAGTTGCGCCTTTCCCAGCCCGCCTTGAGCCTGCAGCTGAAGCGCTTGGAGCGCGACCTGGGCAAGAAGCTTTTGTCCCGGGGCCGCACGGGCGTGGAGCTCACTCCCGAGGGCCGCTTCGTCTTCGAGCATTGCGAGCGCATTTTTCTCTACGGCGAGAGGCTTTCGGCGGCCCTGCGCAGAGGAGGGGGGGCGGAGGCGTCGGCCCTGGCGATCGGCGTCGCGCGCCCCGTGTCGGGGGAGTTCGTGCTGCCTCTGTTGCGCTTCGTCAAGTCGGAGCGGTCCGAGCTCCAAGTCCGGCTCGTCGAAGGGACGGTCGACGACATGGAGGAGAGGCTGCGCCGCGGAGGCGTCGACGTCGTCATCGCGGACCAGGATTTCGCGGCGCGGGCCGGAGGCGCCTTCAGGAGCCGGCTCGTGGGGCGGTTCCCGCTCCATTTTATGGCCGCCCCGGCCTTGGCGAGGCGCCTCGGGGCTTATCCGCCGAAGGCCGCCGTGGTGCCGGTCATCTTTCGCAGCCCCGACGCGTCGGTGCGCCGGAGGTTCGAGGATTACCTGCGGCGCCGGCGCGCGCAAATCACCCCCATGGTCGTCGCGGAGATCGACGACCCGGACCTCATCCGCGAGCTGGTCGCGGACGGCGCGGGGATCGCGGCGCTCAACGCCTTCGCGACCAAAAACGGCTCGGCGAAAAGGCGGCTCGTTCCGCTTTGGGGGAACGAGCCGGGGATCGAGGAGGATGTCTGGGTCGTCGCTTCGGCGAGGGAGCACCCCGATCCGGTCGTCCGCAACATCATCGGGCCGCTTCTCTCCCAATTTTCTCTGACATAGCGGTTCCGGCAAACGGCCCGGCGTCCGGGCGGCGTTTGCTATAAATGTTGCATGAGTGATCGTGGAGCGACGATGGCCAAAATATTGAGCGTCGAAGACGACGCGGACCTTCAGCGCGTTATCGGAAGGGCCCTCTTTCGCGAGGGCTATGAGATGCATTACGCCTGGAACGGCAAGGAGGGCTACGAAAAGGTTCTTGCCGTGAACCCGGATCTCATTCTCCTCGATCTCATGCTTCCCATCATGAATGGGATCGACTTTTTAAGGAAGCTGCGGGAGGACAAGGTCGCCAAGGACATCCCGGCGATCGTCGTGACCTCCTACGGGGACGAGGCGGACATGCTCAAATACGCGATGGAGACGCTGGGGGCCGTCGCCTACCTGCGTAAACCCGTCCAAATCCCGGAATTGACCCGGACGATCCGGGGGGTGCTGGTCCAATCTCCCGTGCGGGCCGCCGCGGCGGCCGAAATCCAGAATATCATTAAAGGACAGGTGCGGGCCGACCCCCGATTCCAGTCGGTGTGGATCAACGACCGGCTGATAGCGACGTTGCCGCCCAAGGAGTTCGTTCTCCTTAAGAAATTGATGGAGGATTCGGGGTCCGTCTCCCGGGGAGAGCTTTTAAAAGCCCTCGGGTATGGATCGGCCCAGGCGGACGCCCTCAAACAGGTGATCCACCGCCTGCGGCAAGCGTTCAGCGCCTCGGAGCGGCGGCGGATCAAGACCACCCCGGACGGCTACGAGCTGATCGGGTAGCCACGGCGGAGAAAGGTGACATCCGGTGACAATGGCCGCATTGCTGGCATTCAGGACCACTGGTAAATAGAAAGCGTAGGAGCGGCCTCCCGGCCCTCTCCAGGCAAGGAATACGAATGCCAGATTCCAAAAACCTGACGACCAAGGCGCTGCTCATCGCCGAGGACGACGATGACGACTACCTGCTCACTCGGAAGGCCCTCCAGGACAATCATTATGCCGGCGAGCTTTTCCGCGTCAAGGACGGCCTGGAGCTTCTCGATTTCCTGACCCAGAGGCTTGCCGAGATGGAGGGCGAGGCCGTCCGTGGCTCGCTCCATTTCCTTATCCTTCTCGACCTCAACATGCCTCGAAAGGATGGCCGGCAGACTTTAAGCGAGATTCGCGCCAACCCCGGGCTCCGCTCCCTGCCCATCGTCGTCCTGACGACGTCGAGCGCGGCGGTGGACATCGAGATGGCCTACGATCTCGGCGCCAATTCGTATGTCCGCAAGCCTTCGAGCTACTCCCAGTTCTCGGACCTCATCAAGATCATCGTTGAGTACTGGTTCGACGCGGTCGAATGGCCGAGCGGCCGCGAGACCGCGCGGAGGTGGCAAGTTCTGTGACCCAAGAACAGCCGGAGAGGGTCATCAACGGGCTCCTCATCGACGACGATCCGGAGGACAGTCTCCTCATCATGCATTACCTCGCGACCCCGGACTGGCCGTCGTTCAAATTTGTCTTCGCCTGCGCGGAAACGCTGGAGTCGGGCCTCCAGATGCTGGCCGAGCACGGCGCGGACGTCATTCTCCTCGACCTGACGCTGCCGGACAGCCGCGGCCTCGAGACCGTCGCGCGGGCCCACGCGCGGGCCAACGATGTCCCGATCGTCGTCTTGACGGGCCTGTCGGATGAGAAGGTCGGCATCGAGGCCTTGAAGCTCGGGGCCCAGGATTTTCTCGTCAAGGGATCCTTCGACGTCTATACCTTGAAGCGCGCGATCTCCTACGCCGTCGAGCGCCACCGGCTGGAGTCGAATGTCCGCACCCTCGTCGAGCGCGCCCCGGACGGCGTCGCGATCGTCGACGAAGAGGGAAGGGTCGCCTTTGTGAACAACGAGGCCGAGGCGCTCCTTGGCAAGACAAAGGCCGAGCTGCTCGGCCAGCCATTCCCGGGGGCCGCTTCGGGGGAGATGCGAATTGCCGCGGGGGAGGGCGCGCCTCGGATTATCGAGATGCGCCTGGTCGGCACCGAATGGCGGGATCGGCCCGCGCGCCTGGCCTGGTTGCGGGATATCACGGAACTGCGGCGCATGGAGCAGCTTAAGGCCGAGGTCCGGGAGCGGCGAAGGCTTGACGAGGTCAAGGACCAGTTCATCAGCGCCGTGTCGCACGAGATGAGAAACCCCTTGACCATCGTGAAGGCCGCCTGCTCGAACCTTCGGGACGGGCTTTGCGGCCCTCTGTCGGAGGCGCAGATCCGGATCATCGTGATCCAACACCGGAACATTCAGCGTCTCCAGAGAATCGTGGACAACATCCTCGACCTCTCGCGCCTGGAATCCGGGAGGGCCGATATCCGTCCCCGGAAAGTCGATCCCGCAAAATTCATCCGCGACATCGTCGGCGGCTTTCGGATCCTGGCGGCGGAACGCAAGATCGTGATCGAGGAGGACCTGGCGGAGATCCTCCCTGCGATTCACGCGGACCCCGACCTGTTCACGCAGGTTCTCAGCAACCTCCTCGACAACGCGCTGCGCTTCGCGAAAAGCCGCATTCGGATACGCGCGAGCGCCGTCTCCGACGGGGCTGTCCGCGACGGCGCGGCATCCGCTCCGGAGCCGCGGGAAAAGGCGGGAGCCGCGCCCAAGGGTTCTCGCGCCGCGGCGGGAGTGCTCGTTAAACGTCGCTACGTCCAGATTTCGGTCGAGGACGACGGTCCCGGCGTTCCGGCGGGGCGGGAAGGGGAACTTTTCAACAAATTCGTCCAGCTCCAGCGCCGCTCCGACGGCCAGGGCTACAAGGGGACGGGGCTGGGTCTGGCGCTCTGCAAGGAGATCATTGAGCGTCAGGAAGGGCGCATCTGGACCGAGACCGGCCGGGACGGCGGCGGCCGATTTCATTTCACTCTTCCTCTATACGAGGAGGAGGAATCCAGGAGGAAATCATGAGGAAAATGGGAACGATCGAGAAGGAATTCGCGGAGGACAAGGAGACGGGACGGCCGTTGATCCTGATGGTGGACGACGACGCGGACTTCCAGACCATCGTGCGCGAATGGCTCCAGGATTCCTACGAGCATGTCGGGCTCGCCGACGGCGAGGAGCTCATCAACGAGATCGACGGGTTGGAGCCGAGCCTCGTCATCCTCGATGTGCGCATGCCGGGCGCCGACGGGTTCAAGCTCTGCGAGCAGATCCGCTCGGACCGCCGCTTCTCGCACCTTCCGGTTCTTTTCCTGACCGGCAGCAAGGGGGACGAGGACTTCATGAAAAACCTCTCCGTGGGAGGCACGGCCTATCTCACCAAGCCCGTCGCGCGCAAGAAGCTGCTGGCGACCATCAAGGAGTTGATCGAGAAATACAGCTGAGGCCATGTTCAGACCTGGGGGTTTTGAGATGGGGGCCGGAGGCGGCGCGTCGGCGACGGAAGGAGACCCTTTCTGGCGCCGCGCCGCCTGGGTCGCCGTTCTGGCTGCGGCCTATTTCGTGGCAGGGAGGCTCTCCCTGGCGTTGGCCTTCGCTCGCCTGGCGGCGCCGACGATTTGGCTTCCCGCCGGCATCGCTGTCGCGGCCTTCCTCCTGGGAGGCCCCTGGATGTGGCCGGGCGTTTTTCTGGGCTCTCTCTTCGTCAGCGCCGCCTCCGGCCGGACGGCATGGGTCGCGGTCCCGATCGCGGCGGGCAACGTCCTGGAGGCTTGGCTCGGGGCCTGGGCCGCCCGACGCTTTGCCCGGGGACGCGCCGCATTCGAGCGCCCGCGGCATATCGCGGCCTTCGCATTTCTTTCGGGAGCCGCGAGCGCGACGGTCGGCGCCGTGATCGGCGCGGCAAGCCTCTGCCGCGGGAGTCTTTTGTCGTGGGACGGTTGCGGCGCCACGGCGCTCACGTGGTGGCTTGCCGACGCCGCGGGAATCATCGTCGTCGCCCCGATCGTCATCCTCGCGGCGATGGAGAGGCGTGACCGCTGGAATAAGGAAAAAAGCGCCGAAGCGGGCCTTCTTTTCGCGTCCGTCCTTCTGATCGGTTGGGCGGTCCTGGGGGGGGCGCCCGCGTCCAGAAACTACCCCCTGGACTTCCTCTGCCTGCCGGTGATTCTGTGGCCGGCGTTCCGCTTCGGTCCGGCCGAAACCGCGCTCACGGCCCTCGTCCTCTCGGGCGCCGCCGTCGGCGGCGCTTTGCGCGGCCTTGGCCCGTTTTCCCGTGGAAACGAGATCGAGACGGTCCTCCTCCTCCAGTCCTTCTCGGCGATCACGGCGGCCGCCGCCCTAGCGGTCGCCGCCGTCGTCGCGGAACGCCGCAAGGACCAGGAAGTCCTGCAGGGGTCCCGGCGCTCGCTCGAGGCGGCCGTGCGCGAGCGCACGGAGACCCTCACGAAGACGCTCGGCGAGCTCGAATCGGAGATCGCGCGCCGCGGCCTCGTCGAGACGGCGCTTGAGCGCCGCACGCGGGAGCTTGCGCACTCCAACCAGGAGCTCCATCAATTCGCGGCCGTCGTCTCCCATGAGCTTCAGGAGCCTCTGCGCAAGATTTTGACCTTCGGCGATCTGCTCAAGGGAATGGCCGCCGACCCACGACGAGAGGAGTGGGAGTACGCCGAGCGCATGGAGGATGCCGCCCGACGGATGCAGCGGCTGGTGGAGGGGATTCTTGAGCTTTCCCGCACGACCGGCGACGCCCCGCCGCTGGGGCCGGTTGATTTAGGGGAGGTGGCGCGCGAGGCCGCCCTGGATTTCGAGCCGCTTGTCGCGGAGATGGGGGGAAACCTTTTCATCGGGCCGCTCCCCATCATTGGCGCCGATCGCGCCCAGATGCGCCGTCTTTTCTCCAACCTCATTTCGAACGCTTACAAGTTCCGCAAAAAAGAGGACGCTCCCCGGATCAGGATTTCCGCCGAGAGTCCGCAGCGGGGCTTTGTGCGCATCCTCGTCGAGGACAATGGGATCGGCTTTGAGGACGAGTTCACCGAGATGATCTTCAAGCCTTTTGGCCGGCTCCATCGCCGCGCCGACTACGAAGGGAGCGGCTTGGGGCTCGCCATCTGCCGCAGGATCGCGATGCGCCATGGGGGGGACATCACGGCCAAGGGCCGCCCGGGAGAGGGCGCCGTCTTCGCCGTGACGCTGCCTGTTTGAGACATGAACCATAGGGCCGTTGAAAGAAATCCCGCTTTGCAGCGGCGCGGCGAAGGCCTGCGCGAGGCCGACGCCCGCCGGCTGCTCGCCGTCCTCAAGGCCTATCGGGACGGCGATTTTGCCGCGCGCCTGCGCATCGAACGGGACGGGATTGCGGGCGAGATCGTGAGAACCTTAAACGAGGTCATCTCGCTCAATGAAGTCCGGACGCAGGAGTTTCGGAGGATTTCGGAGATGGTCGGGCGCGAAGGGAGGCTCGAGGAGCGGGCCCTGCGCGGACGGATGAAGGGGGACTGGGCCGCCCCCGTGACGTGGCTCAACGCCCTTCTCGACGATCTCAGCCGTCCGATGAACGAGATGACCCGCGTTATCGGGGCCGTCGCCAACGGCGACCTCTCGCAGCGGGTGGAGCTCAAGACCTCGCGAGGTCCTTTGCGGAGCGAATTCCTTCACATGGCGATGATCGTCAACAGCATGGTGGAGCGCCTGGGTCTTTTCGCCTCGGAAGTGACGCGCGTCGCCTGGGAGGTGGGCACGGAGGGGAAGCTCGGCGGGCAGGCGCGGGTGAAGGGCGTCGCCGGGACGTGGAAGGACCT
>JAJYFI010000045.1 GCA_021790955.1 bacterium
GCCCCGCCCGCGACGCCCCCGGCGCGCCCGACGGCGACCGCGCCCCGGCCGGCTCCGGCCCCCCGCATCGTCACGCCGCGCAGGCCCTATCGCATCCAGAACCTCATCAGGGCCGAGATCGCCCGGATGGAGCGGACGGGCAGCGAGATGCGCTCCGAGATCCAGCAGCGCCTCCTCCAATCCCATCAGGTGGCCCCGCCCTCGGGGTTGGACTCGAGCTTCCGGGAGATGGACCAGATGGGCGGGAAGGACCCGGTCCCGGGGCAGTAGAGCCGGCCGGCGGGAACAGCAAGGCCCTGCCCCCAGGAAGAATCGAACTTCCATCTACCGCTTAGAAGGCGGTTGCTCTCTCCATTGAGCTATGGGGGCGTTTCAGAAGGGAATTTTAACAGGTTCGAGGCTCACCTGGTAGGGGCTGCACCAGCCGGGGTGGGGAACTGACACGGCGACGCCCGCTATTCAGCGGAGGGAGGGGAGAGGAGGGGGCGGAAACGGTTGTTCGCGGGGCCGAAACGTTTGACAAGGTAGCCGAGGAGCACGGCCTTGTCTTGCGGGGCGACCCGTGCCCCCCATCCGATCATTTTGTTCAGCTCGGCCGTCCATTTGGAACGAGAGAGCCTCTGCTGTCGAAGCATCTCGGTCGAGTGGCAGACTGAGCAGGAAGCGAGCGCGAGGTTCTTCCCGGTTCCCGCGGGAAGCGGGGCGGACTCTGAACCGAGAGCAGGGAGGCTCCTTTCATTGGTTTCCTGGGTCGCCGCCGCGCGCAGAAGCGGCCCAACTGGAAGACATGCAGTCAGGAGGAGTCCCGCAACGAGGATGGCTCGGCGGCTCAAGACGCCACCTCGATGTTTACGGCGTGCCAGCCGTTATAAAGGTAGCCGCCGGGGTTCCAGACCCCTTCCCGTGGTTGGACGCGCCCGCGGATGTCTTGCGCGCGGGCCATGAGCGTATGGGCCCCCGGAGCTTTGGGGGTCCACTCGAAAGACCATAGCCGCCAAGCGTAGGGATCGTGTTCCGTGCCGAGCGTGGCCTTATTCCAAGTGGTCCCGCCGTCGTCGGAAATTTCGACCTTGGAGATGTCCGGAGCGCCCGAGAAAGCGAAGCCGCGGATCATGACGGGGAGGCCCGCCTTAGCGCGTTTGGGAAACGAGGTGATGCACGATTTGACCACGAGCTCGGTGATCGGCTTCATCTGGTTTGGAGGAACGGCTTGCCCCGGCGCGCCGGGATGCAAGGGGAAACGATAGGCCGTGTCCATGTAGAATCCCGTCTGCGGCTTGGAGCGGGCACTGAGATGGGTGAGCCACTTGGTCCAATGCTCGCCGGCCCAGCCAGGGACGATCAGCCGCGCCGGAGATCCGTGCAGCTCCGGGATGGGAGCGCCGTTCATCTCGTAGGCGACGATCCCGTCATCGAGGAGCTTGGGAAGCTCGACGCTGCGATGGAAGGGCGGGACATTGGCGGGAGGGGCGTCGGCTCCGAAAGTGTAAATATATTTGGCCGAGCTCTTGAGACCCGCTTTCTCGAGCAGATCCCGGACCCGGACGCCGGTCCAGCAGGCGTTTCCGACGGCACCCCAATGCCATTGCACTCCAGGTACCGGTGGCTTGAAAAGCCCCCGGCCATTTCCAGAGCACATGAGGACGCAGGTGGCGCTTGAGCGGGGCATGCGCTTTAATTCGTCCAGGGAGAGGCGGAGCGGTCGAGAGACCTCCCCGTCAACTTGGAGAGTCCAGAGGGCTGGGTCAGGGAAGCTTGGACGCCAGTGGCTCCTCGCATAGAAAAGATCGTTGGGGGTGATGTAGCTTCCGAGAAGATCGAGCGGCGTTTCGGCGTCGACCGGATATTGGTTGAGCTGAAAGAGACGCTTCTTGGCCGAAGAGGCCGCGCTTGAGAAAGCGGCCAAGGCTGCGGTGGGGCTCATAATCGCCCCCAGAGCCAATCCGATAAAATCTCGCCGGCGCAACAGCTCCCAGCGGCCTTCCGGATTATCAGCCATTATGATTCGACTTGGCCGACGCGGTGTCCGCTCGCATGCCCGATTATTGTATATGGAAGCCATCAAGAGAATCAATCGTTTCGGTTTTCCCCAAATCCTCAACCAAGGCTGGGGCACCCAGGGCGCGCTTGACTTGCGCCGCCTAAAACGGTTCCTTTAACTGTCCATGAAGGTCACGATGCTGCTCGCGGACTTCGCCCAGGCGGTGGACGGCAAGCTCTACGTCATGGGGGGCGGCTGGTCGCTCACCGGTCCGATGCCCTCCCCTTCCGCGATCGCCCTCAAGATCGAGGTCCCCTGGAACGAGACAAACCGCAAGCATTCGCTCAAGATCGAGCTCCTCGATTCCGATTTCCATCCCGTCCACGCCCCCTCGCCCTCGGGCCCCGCGCCCCTCGTGATCGGCGGCGATTTCGAGGTCGGGCGCCCGGTCGGGCTCCTCCAGGGAACCCCGATCGACGTGCCCCTCGCCTTCAACATCGGGCCGATCCCTCTCGAACCCGGCAAGCGCTTCGTCTGGAAGCTCTCGATCGACGGCGAAAGCCGCGAGGACTGGCAGGTCGCCTTCTCGACGCGCCCCCCGGCCCATCCCACGGCCAACGCCTAATATGGCGTCGGATTGAAGCCTAGCTGCTGCAGAAGGTTGTCATAATACAAGGTCAGGTAAAGCTGCACCTGGGTTCCGGCGAATCCTGAGACAGCCGCGCCGTAAGGGTTCTGATAAGCAAGGCTCAGCTGCCATGTCTTCGCCTGCCAATTGAGCTCCCAGCTCAAAAACCCTCCGTCCTCCCCTTGCGCCCAATCCTCGCGGTTCCTCCATTCGACGGCCGGGGTCACTTGCCTCCAGCCCGGCGGCACGGGAGCCCCCACGATGTCGTTAAGATAGGCAAGGCTATACTCGAGGACCAAGTCCGTGCGGAGGTAGCGCCCGGCCGGAGCGTTCGCGAAGGGAGATTCCGCCCCGACGTCGCTTTGAAGCGCGAGGGGCCTCAGCCATTCCTGCGGAAGATCTCCGAATCCTTTGTTGAAAACCAGGTATTCGTTGAGCGCCCAGGGGTTCTGCGAGGCGATGGGCGGCCCCGCCGGAGCGTTTCCCTTGACGATGGCGCTCGCCATGATTTCGCGTTTGGCGCTCAAGCCGAACAGATATTTCCCTTGCAGCCCCCAACCCGTGTCGGTCCAGGCGCCGGCTCTTGAGGCCGGCGGTCCGTCGAATTGGGTCGCGGCTTCCATGCTGAACCGCGTGGTGAGCCTTTTTTCAATGGAAACGGGAACGCCCCAGTCGTGGCCATTTCCGGCCCAGCCGTAGTACGGAACGAGGTTGATCTGGTTGTCGATGTCCGCGTCCTTGCCGACGAGAGGCTCGATGAAGATCCGGTCGCCGGCGCGGGGGAGGAAACTCTCGTAGATGCCGGTCTTTGCGGCCGCGGCCGCCGGCGCCGACGAGATCACCTGGGCCGCGGCCGGACGCGCCATGCCGGCCATGGCGGCCGCGGCCGCCACGGCGGCCAGGGCGGCCTGGCAAGGCCGCCGTTGCGGCGCCCGGGGCATCCTTGGTAGGATGGCGTCACCATGAAACTCTTCATCGCCGGAATCGCCAGCGCTCTCCTCGCCGGCCTCGTCGTCGGCTACGCCGCCATGTCGTTGGGATTTTTCCCCGCCAACGCCGATACGCCGCCAAGCCGCCTTGAGACCTGGATCGCCCACCACGCCCTGCGCGCGACGATCGACCGCCTCGCCCACAAGACCGCCAACCCCTTGGCGCTCAACGACGAGAACCTCTTGGGCGGCATCAAAATTTACGCCATGCGCTGCGCCGTCTGCCACGGCGCCGCCGACGGAAAATCCGCGGCGGACGCCCGGGGGCTCTATCAAAAGCCGCCGGAGCTCGCCAAGCACGGCGTCGAGGACGATCCGGAGTGGATGACTCACTGGAAGATCCGCCATGGGATCCGCCTGACAGGAATGCCCAGCTTCGGCAAAGTCCTTACGGAAAAGGACATATGGCAAGTCACCCTTTTCCTCAAGCGCATGGACGCCCTGACGCCCAAGGCCGAGAAGGCCTGGAAGGCCGTCCCCAGCCAGGCTTAGCGCCCTCCAGGGCGCTTCTCTGGCTTCACGGCGGCGCCCTTCTTTGCCGCCGCCTTTTCAAGGATCGCCTCGATCTCGCGCCAGTCCATCCGCCGCGCGATCGTCATGGCGGTCGTGCCCTTGTCCGAGGTGGAGGCGGCGACGTCGGCGCCCGCGGCGATCAGGGCCTTGACCGCCGCCGCGTGGCCGTGCATCACGGCGAACATCAAGGGCCTCCAGCCGTCCCGGTCCGAGGCGTTGACGTCCGCGCCGGCGGCGATGAGCGCCTGGATCGTCGCGACGGAGCCCGTGGAGGCCGCCAAGGCGAGCGCGGTTTCCCCCGTGTTGCTGCTGGCCCGGAAATCGGCTCCGGCGTCCAGCAGGATCTTGACCACCTCGGCGCGGCCCTCCTGGCAGGCGTCGAGCAGCGCCGTCCTCCCAAAAACGTCGCTGACGTTCACGTTCGCGTGCTCGGCGATGAGAAGGCGGACCGCATCCGGGAAGCCCTTCGCCGCGGCCGTCATCAAGGCCGTGCGGCCCGTCCTCGTCACGATGGCGTTCACGTCGGCCCCGCTCTTGATGGCGTTCTTCATCCCGTCGATGTAGTCGTAGGACGAGTCGACCAGCAATTCCTGCCCGAGCTGCTCCTTGGAGGTGAACAAATCCATAAGGCCGGCGCGGGCCGGAAGCCTCCCCAGCGACAGCGCGAGCAAAAGCGCCCAGGCCGCGTTCGGGAGATTTCCTCGAACTCTCTTGTCCATGGAATTATTGCCTCTCATAGCGCACCGGCAGCGGGCTTTTCGCGACAACCTTGAACGCGAAGGGCGACGACGGCGCCGCGTTCGCCCGGCCCCCGCTTGGCGAAAGCATCCGATAGCGGACGACCAGGGCCTCGGGGCTTTCCGAGACCGCGACGATGCGCAACGTTGATCCGCCCTGGGGATGAAGCCCCGCGAAATAGGAGACGACCTCCAGATGGCTGAAATCCACGGCCGGCGCCGGCCGCGACGAAAGACGCGCCCACAGCTGCGCCCAGGCTTTCGGGTCCTGGATGGTGCGGCCCCCTGGCTTCATATCGGCGGCGAAGAGGCCGTTCCAGGAATCCCCTTCCTTAAACGCCGCCGGCACCTTCCGATCGGCGCCCTCCTCCCCGCCGGCCTGCCCCGCCGGCGGGCGCCCCGCGATGAGGGAAACCGTCCGGCCGTCGACCGGCACCACGCCCTTGGGGGCGGGTCCCCCGCTCATCTCGTTTCGCCAGCGGCTCCAGAGAGCCTCGGCCTCCTCCTGCGTCAAGGGCCCGGAGGCGTGCTCGGCCAGGTATCTCCCAAAATTGTTTTCCCCGGCGCCCCTCGGCAGCACCCGAGAAATCCCCATCCGCTTCATGTCCCTCTCGACGAAGGCGTGAAGCGTTTCGTTCGTGTAGCCGCCGGCGGGGCGCGTCGAAGCCCCCAGGGGCGCGCCCAAGGCGGACGGGATGTCCTTCGCGGCCAGGCGCCCCATCGGGGGGCCGGGCGGAAGCGGCAGCGCGGCGCCGATCGTCAGCTCCCCCGACTTGATGTCGTGAAGGGTTTTGAGGGCCAGGGCCACGAAGATCGCGGCGACGAGAAAGCCAAGGAAGGCAAGCGCGCGGCGGAGCGTCACCGCGAATATTTTGCGCGCAGGCGCTTCCAGGCGCTCGGCGGCACGAAGGCCTTCACCGAGGCGCCCAGCCTCGCCAGCTCCTTGACCATCGAGGAGGCGGTGTACATATGGTTGTCGTCCGGCATCAAAAAAACGGTCTCCGCCTCCCGGCAAAGCTTTCGGTTAAAAGAAGCCAGCTGGAACTCGTAATCCATGTCCGAGACGACGCGCAGGCCGCGGATGAGGATCGTCGCCTTGTTGCGGCGCAAATGGTCGACGAGAAGCCCCGAAAAGGAGTCCGCGCTTGTGCGGGGGATGCCGCGGATCGCCTCGCGGATCATCGCGACCCTCTCCTCGGCGGCGAAGACGGGCGACTTCGCGGCGTTGTCCGCGACGGAGACGATCAGCCGGTCAAAGAGCCGGGAAGCCCTCCGGATGATGTCCAAATGCCCGTTCGTCAGGGGGTCGAAGCTGCCCGGGTAGACCGCGATGCGCATTTTAAAAGTATATCCCTTTTGGAAACCCCTAGACGCTCGATATCGCGGCAGGCCGCCGTCGCGACCTCGGGGCTTGGGTGGTCCAAGAACCGATCGAGCATCGGAATCGAACTTTTGTCGGCGACCCGCCCGAACATGCCGAGAATAAGCACCTCGGTCTTGGGATTTTTCGTTTCCTCAAGCAGAGCGTCGGCCAGCGCCTGCCGCGCCTCGCCCGGGAAACGCCCCAATTCCCCGGCAAATCCCCGGAGCAGCTCCAGCGTCCCAAGCCGCTCCGGCGATCCTCGGCGGTAAAATCCGACCAAGCCCAGGAGAACGCGCGTCGTTTCGGGGGCCGGGGAGCGCGAAAGCGCCTCAAAGGCGAGCGGCAGCTCCTTTTCAGCGACCGCCACGGAGGGTCTCCGTCCCCAACGCCGCAGGAGCGCCTCCAGAGCGGAGGGTTCCGGACAGCCAAGCAGCGAAATTTCCCGCAGGCATTGCCTCGACAGCCTTGCCGGGAGGCCCTCCTCGCCCAAGGCCGCGCAGAGGATGCGGGATCGGGGTTCGGCCGGGCCGGCGAAGCCCCCTACGGCGGAAGCGGCCTCCAGGCGCAAAACATCGGGCGCGTCCTTATTCGTCAAAATCGCATCCAGCGCCTTGAGGGAGCCGCCGCTCCCGACGATTTGAAGTCCGTTCACGGCCCACACCCTCGCCTTGATCGGCCGGTCCTCGTCGAGGGCGATCTCCTCCAACGGCCGGGCCGCGGCGAGCCCGGCTCGGGATAAGGTTTTCTCCAAAAGGTCCTGCGCCTCCCGGTCCAACGCCCTGACCTGGCCGGAATCCAGGTCGCCCCGGCTTTCCCGGGCCAGGATGTCGTCGATCTTGCCGAACGCCTCCTGGACCGGCGCGGACGCTTCGATCGCCGCCGCCGCGGCGGATGCCGGGCGGCCGGGCGCGCCAAGAAACAGCAGAAACTCAAGGATCACGTCGCGGGAGCGCCGACGGAGAAATACCGGGCCTCGGGGTGCTGGAGGACCAGCGCCGAGACGCTCGCCTCGGGGTCCATCATGAAGCCCTCGGTCAGCGTCACCCCCAGCCGCCGCTCGGCGTCGAGCAAACGGAAGAGCTTCGCCTGGTCCGACATGTCGGGGCAGGCCGGGTACCCGAAGCTCACGCGCAATCCGCGGTAGCGAGCCTGGAACTTTTCCTTGAGCGTCATCGAAGCGGGGTCGGGGAATCCCCACATCCGCCGCAGCCTCTCGTGGAGAAGCTCGGCGTAGGCCTCCGCGCTCTCGATCGCGATCGCCTGGAGGGCGTGGGACTTGAAGTACTCCCCCTGTTCGCGCAGCTCTCGGGATCGATCGAGGACCCCCGCGCCGCAGGTGACGACGAAGAGGGCCGCGAAATCCCCCCCGCCGTCCATGGCGGCGGGCCTCACGAAATCCGAGAGGCAGAGCCTCTCGCCCGAGACTTGGCGAGGGAAACGAAAGGTCTCCAGGGGCTTTTCATCGCCCGGCGAGGCGTAGAGCATGAGGTCGTCCCCCCGCGAAGCCGCCGCGAAGAAGCGATAGACGGCCCTCGGGCGCAGGAGGCTTCCCGCGGCGATCTCGGATTCGAGCTCGGCGACGCGGCGAAAGAGTTCGAGAGCCTTCGCGTTTTTCTCCGCGAGCATCGACTCCAGATTCCCCTTGAGCCCGAGGTGCCGGCCGTAGAGCATGATGGGGTTGATGTAGCGAAAGATCTCCTCCACGTCGACGTCCTCCACGACGTGCGGCTTCAAATCGGGCGGAACGGCGGCAGGATGATCGTGCCGGATGGCCGCGGCAACCGCAGGCTGGGCCCGAGCCGCCGGAGGCGCGTTCTGGACGCTCAGGAGCTCCTGGAGCTCGCGATTTTTGACCAGGAGTTCCCGGCGCCTCTCGGGGTCCTGGAGGCGGTTGGCGAGGTCGAGACCCGTCATCGCGTCCTTCGCATAAAGGACCGGCCCGTCATAGGCCGGCGCGATGCGCGAGGCGGTGAACTTAGAGGACAAAGCCGCTCCCCCGACGAGAAGCGGCACGTCGATGCCCGCCGCCTCGAGATCCTCCGCCGTCACGGCCATCTGCTGGGTCGACTTGACGAGAAGTCCGGAAAGCCCGATGAGATCCGCCCGGACCTTGCGCGCGGCGTCGATCACCGCCTCGGGAGAGACCTTGATCCCCAGATCCGTCACGTCGTAGCCGTTGTTTTTCAGGATAATGTGGACGAGGTTCTTTCCGATGTCGTGGACGTCCCCCTTGACGGTCGCGAGGATGATCCGGCCGCGGGATCGGCGCTCCCCTCCCGTCATCCTGGGCTCCAGCCATGCGACCGCGGCTTTCATCACCTCGGCCGACTGGAGCACCTCGGCGACGATCATTTTATTCTCCGCGAAAAGCCTCCCGACCTCGTCCATTCCCTTCATGAGAGGGCCGTTGATGACGTCCAAAGGCGCCGTCCCCCGGGAAATCTCCTCCAGGTCTTCCACCAGGCCGTCCCGGGAGCCCTCGACGACCGCC
>JAJYFI010000046.1 GCA_021790955.1 bacterium
CGCCGACCCTGTCGGGGGTCCATTCGACCCGCAGGACGCCGCCGTCCAAAAGGCGGCGCAGGCGCTCCGCGTCGGGCCCTCCCGGTCCCCCCAGGGCGAGCTTGGTCTTGACGCCGCGGGCGACCTCCCGGGCGAAGCTCGGCCCCGAGAGGGTATAGACGGCCCGGGCGTTGGGAAGCTCCGACTCAATCACCTGCCCCATGGTCTTGAGGGTGCCGTGCTCGATGCCCTTTGAGGCGTTGACGACGAAGGGGCGCTCTCGCGGAAAAAGTCGGCGGATCGTCCGGGCGGTGCCGCGCACGGCCGTCGAAGGGAGAGCGAAAAGGATCACCCGGGTTCCGTCGATCGCCTGCCGCAAATCCGCCGTCACCGTGACCTCGGGCGCGAGCCTCAGGCCCGCCAGGTGCGGATGCCGGCGTGAGGAGGCGATCAGGGAGGCCTTGTGCGGGTCGAACTCCCAAATGGAGACGGGGGCCTTGCCGCGGCTCACGACCCAGAACTGCTCGGCCAGGACCGTCCCCCACATGCCGGCGCCCAGGACCGCGATTCGCGGATATTGTTCAAGTTCCATGGGGATATTAAAAGAATTCTAACATTTACTTGAGGCGCCCGATTCCAAAGCGTCCAAGCCATCCTCCTCCATCCGTTTGAGGAGCCGTTCCCAGTTGGCCTCGGTCACGCGCAAGCCGATTTTCAGCCGGCCTTCCTCGGTGTCCACGGAGACGACCTGGGCGGCCTTGCGGATCATCCCGAGCTTCGAGGCCGCGTCGAGCGGCAGGGAAAGGCGCCGCGGCTTCCAGCGCCCCGAAAGCGCCTGAGCGAGGGCCTCGTAGAGGCGGTCCATCCCCTCGCCCGTGCGGCAGGAGATGAGAGGGCGGGAGGGCTCCCGACGCTCCAGCGACCGCCTCGTCGCGGCGTCGAGGGCGTCGGCCTTGCTGAAGGCGCGCACGAGAGGGATGTCTCGAGCTCCCATCTCGTCCAAGATGGCCGCCACGGCGCTCTCCTGCATCTCGCGATCGGGGGAGCCTGCGTCGGAGAGGAAGAGGAGGCAGTCGGCCTGGGTCAATTCCTCGAGCGTTGAGCGGAAGGCGGCGACCAGCGTCGTGGGAAGGCGCTGGATGAATCCGACGGTGTCGGTCGCCACCGCCCAGCCGAAGCCGGGGATTTTGACGCGGCGGGCGGTGGGATCGAGCGTCGCGAAGAGCTTGTCGTCGGCGTAGACGGGGGACGCGCCGGGGGCCAAAGCATTGAGGAGGGTGGACTTCCCGGCGTTCGTGTAGCCGATGATCGCGATCTGGGGGACCGGCACGCTGAGCCGCGCCTCGCGCCTGACCGCGCGGGCGCGCTTGACGGCCTCGATTTTTTTCTTGAGTTCGAGGATTCGTCGCTGGATGTGGCGCCGCTCGTATTCGAGCTTCTGTTCGCCGGGCCCTCTCGTTCCGATGCCGCCTACCTGCTGGGAGAAGGCCCTCCAGGCTCCCGTCAGCCTCGGCAGAAGATAGGAGAGCTGCGCCAATTCGACCTGGAGCCGGCCTTCCCGGGTATGCGCCCTTTGAGCGAAGATATCGAGGATGAGGCGCGTGCGGTCGACGATCTTGGCGGGAACCACGCCCTCGATCGCCTTTTGCTGGGAGGACGAAAGCTCGGCGTCGAAGATGACGGTCTGCGCCCGGCGCAGGCGCGCTTCCCTCGCGACTTCCTCGATTTTCCCGGAGCCCGCGAGCGTCCGGGAGTGCCAGCGGGGAAGCGCCTGGCTCAATTGCCCCACCACCTCGGCGCCGGCCGTCAGGGCCAAGCCCTCGAGCTCCGCCAGGCTTGTCGCGATGACGGCGGCTTGGCGCTTCAAACCCAGGCCCACGAGGATCGCTCGTTCGGACATCGGCCTACTCCCGGCTCCCGGCGCCGAATCCTCGCAACAGGGATAGAACCTGCGCCGTCATATCGGGAATGGGCCCCCCCTCGATTTCGAGGGCGCTGAGCTTGTTGCGCAAATAGGTGCGCTGCCGTTTCGCGTAGGCGAGAGTGCGCCTTTGGAGGTCCTCAAGCCCCGACTCCCGGGTCTTTTCTCCTCGAAGGCAGGAGACGGCCTCTCGATAGCCGAGGCTTTGAAAGCCCGGTTCGGCGCCCGAATAGCCTTTTTCCATCAGCGCTTGCGTCTCCGCGAGGATTCCGGGCCATATCCGCCGCGATCTCTCTTCGATGCGCCGCCGCAGCTCCGCCGGCGTCCATCGGATCGCCGCTAGAAGCGATCGGCAGGGAAGCGGTTCGGGGCGGGCCTCCTCCCAGAGTTCCGAGATGGGCCTTCCGGAGAGTTCGGCCACTTCGAGAGCGCGGATTGTCCGATGGATATTGCCCTTGGGGATCGCGGCCGCGGCCCTGGGATCGGCCGCTTGGAGCCTCTCGTGGAGCCAGGCCCGCCCGCGCCGAGCGCTTTCCTCCAGCAGTCTCTCGCGGATCGCGGCCGAGCCGCGGGGAAGAGGAGCCAGCCCATGGAGGAAGGCGGAAAGATAGAATCCCGTCCCCCCCGCCACGATCGGCAGCCGCCCGCGGTTGAGGATCTCGCCGCAGAGGGCGCGCGATTCGCGGGCAAAGGTCCCTGCGTCGAAGGCCTCTCGGGGGTCGAGGCGGTCGAGAAGATGGTACGGGACGCCGTCGACGAGGCCGTCCGGCGCGCGCGGGGGCTTCGCCGTCCCGGCGTCGAGGCCGCGGTAAACCGCGCGCGAATCCGCGGAGATGATCTCCGCGGGAACTTCCCGCGACAAGGCGACCGCCAGATCGGTCTTGCCGCTTGCGGTCGGCCCCGCGATGATGAGGACGAGTCCGGAGTTCGTGGTTACGCGCGCGGCCAGTAGGGCCCTTTCTGGGGCTTGCTGCAAAGAGGATGAAAGGCGCACTCGGCCATGCAGGACTCCGGGAGCCGCAGTCCGATGCGCGTGTCGCAGTCGGTGTTGTCCTCGGCCATCCTCTCAAGGAGCTGGCGGTGCCTGACGGCGATTCTCGAGAAGGAGATGCCGAGGGAGAAGGTTTCGCCCTTCGCGGTGCTTCTCACGATGCGTCCCTCGACCGGAAGCCTGCGCAGGCCGGGAAGGCTCAGGACCATTTGGAGGCTGCGGGCGGCCGGCGGCCGGCAGAACAGGACGACCGACATCCCCCCGGCGGAGAGATTCGTGAGCACGGCGGGGAAGCTCGAGGATTTCCTCGAGGCGCTTGCCGCGTTCCTGTTGGCTGCCCCCGCCCGGGCCGGCGCCGGCGCCTTGAAGTCCACCGTCACCGGCTCCGCGAGTCCGTTGAGGATTTCGAAGCGGGGGAACTTCCGGCGTTCGCTGGGAAGGGGCATGTCAGTTTCCGATATGCTCTGCGATGAGGGTTTGCCGCTCGAGGGCGGAGGCGCGCGCCGAAAAAAGGGTCTGCGGGGCGAGAGGCCGTTCCCAACGGAGCTTGAAACCCTGCCGGGACCGGCCGGAGGAGGAGGTGTCCGCGAGGATCTCAATGGTCTTTCCAAGCCAGCGCGATAGCCTCCTGGAGGCGGACTGCGCGACGAGAGCGTTGAGGCGGGCGAGGCGTTCTTCTTTGACGGCTTCCGGCACGTCGTCCTCCAACTCGGCGCTGGCCGTCCCGGGGCGCGGCGAATATTTGAAGGTGTAGACTGAAGCCGGCTCAAGCGCGGCGATCAAGCTCAGGGTCTCCTCGAAGTCCTCGGCGGTCTCTGAGGGGAATCCTACAATAATATCGGTCGTGATCTCAATTTCCGGGATCGCCCGCCGCAGCTCCTCCGCCTGGCGCAGATAGGAGGCGCGCGTGTAGTTGCGGCGCATGAGCTTGAGGATCCGGTCCGAGCCCGACTGGACCGGCAGATGGAGGTGCTCGCAGACCGAGCGGCATTCCGCCATGGCCTCGACCATCTCCGGGGTGACGAAATGCGGATGCGGGCTCATGAAGCGCAGCCGCTCGACGCCGGGGACGCCGTCGGCCAAGCGCAGAAGATCCGGGAAACGGATGTCGCGACCTCCCCGCTGCGAGCGGTAGCTGTTGACGGTTTGGCCGAGGAGAGTCAGTTCCTTGAGGCCCGCGGCGGCCTTGACGCGGACTTCCTCCAGGATTTCCTCCGCGCCGCGGTAGATCTCCCGGCCGCGAACGGCCGGCACGATGCAGTAGGAGCAGGCATAGTTGCAGCCTCGCATGACGGTGACGAAGCCGTGCGCCAAGCGCGTGTCGTGGTCGGGGGCGCCGTTTTCCATCCATCCCCAGACCCTTCGAGCCTGGGCCTCCTCGTCGAGCGCGAGTTCGCGCGAGCGGCCCTCCAGAAGCCTTGCCGCCATGGCCGGGAAATCCGGCAGGGATTTGGCTCCCACGACGAGATCGACGTGCGGGAAGCGTTTCTTGATGTTCTCCCCCATCCGCTCGGCCGCGCATCCCGCGACGACGAGGAGCCTGCGCGGGTCCTCCTCTTTCCACGCGCGAAGCCGCCCGACCAGCGAGACGGCTCGGTGCTCCGCGTGGTCGCGCACGGTGCAGGTCGTGAGCACGATGCAGTCCGCGTCGTCGATGCCGCTCGCGTTCTCGGCTCCCCGCGCGAGAAAAGGCCGCGACAGCTCCAGGGAGTCCGCGACCGACATTTGGCATCCCAAGGCGATCGTGTGGATTCTCATCGGGCGCAGCCGGAGCACAGTCCGAAAATCTCGTGGCGGTGCCATTGGGGGATGAAGCCGATCTTGCGGCAGGTCCTTTCCTGGATCTGCTCGAGCTTGGGCCAGCGGACCTCCTGAATGCGGCCGCAGGAGACGCAGACGAGGTGATCGTGGTGCGGCCTTTCCCATCGCAATTCGAAGCGGGGCCGGTCCGTCCCCGAAACCTGCTCCACGAGATGGCAGGCCTTGAGCACCTTCAGGGTCCGAAAAACCGTCGTGCGGCCGATGCCGGAAGGGGCGAGGGCCCGGTAGAGGTCCTCCTCGCTCAGGTGCCGTTCCGCTTTCATGAGCTCGGCCAATATCCGCCGGCGCTGGGACGTGAAGCGCAAGCCTTGGCGGGCGAGTTCTCGCGAAAAGATGTCCGAGACCCTTTTGCGGTAGTCTCGCGGGCTCAGGGCCGGGGAGAAATAGACGAGCTCGCGCGGCACGGTTTATCGCCTTCCCGGACGGCTAGTGTTGTGTCCCCAACACTAGGCTTTCCCGCGATCCCGATCCAGGATGCCCGTGACGGCGTGGGGGTCGAAGATCTTCTTGATCTCCGCGGGACTGAGGAGCCCGTGCTTCCGGGCCACCTCGGGAATGGAGAGATCCCGCGCGACGGCTTCCTTGAAGACCTTCGCCGCCTTGGCGTAGCCGATCTTGGGGTTGAGGAGCGCGGCCAGGGAAGGGCTCTTCTCGAAGTAGGCCCGGCAGCGGTCCTTCTCGGCTCTGATGCCCGCCACGCATCGCCCGTCAACCACGGGAAGAAAGCGGATCAACAGCGACATGGAGTCGAGGAGATTGTACGCCGTCAGCGGCGTCATGACGTTAAGATCCATCTGCCCGGCTTGGGTCGCGAGCGCCACGGCGCCGTCGCGCCCGACGATCTGAAAGCAGATCATGTTGAGGCATTCGAGGATCGACGGGTTGACCTTGCCCGGCATGATGGAGGAGCCGGGCTGGACGGCGGGGAGGAGTATCTCCGCGAGGCCCGTCACGGGGCCCGAGGCGAGCAGCCTCAGGTCGTTGGCGATGCGGATAAGCTCCAACGCGATCTCCTTGAGGGCGCTCGAAACCGCCTGGAGGGGCTGGTGGCTCTGGAGCGCCATCCGAGGGTCCGAGGCCGGGATAAGGGGCAGCCCCGTGATTTCCGCCAGGTTTTGAATCGCGAGCCTTCGGAATTCGAGGGAGGCGTTGGCGCCGGTCCCGGCCGCGGTCCCGCCGAGGGCGACCGGACGCAAAAGCTCCGAGCGACGCTCAAGCTCCTGGGCGCAGGCCGCCAGCGCCGCGCCGTAGGCCGAGAACTCCTGGCCCAGGGTGATGGGCACGGCGTCTTGAAGGTGGGTCCGGGCCGACTTGATGACGCCGTGGAACTCACGGCCCTTGGCCTTGAAGGTGTCCGCGAGATGCTTGAGGACGGGCAGCAATTCCCTCGTCCGGGCCAGGCAGGCGACGTAGCTTGCCGTCGGGAAGGTATCGTTCGTCGACTGGGACATGTTGACGTGGTCGTTGGGGTGGACGCGGCGGTATTCCCCCCGTGCAAGGCCCAAGAGCTCCGCGGCGCGGTTGGCGATCACCTCGTTGGCGTTCATGTTGAAGGAAGTCCCGGCGCCCGCCTGGTAGACGTCCACCATGAACTGTTCGTCGAAGCGCCCGCGCAGGACTTCTTCCGCCGCGCGGATAACGGGGGCCGCGATCGCGGCGTCGAGCTTGCCCAGGGACTTGTTGGCCAGCGCGCAGGCTTTCTTGATCGAGGCGTAGGCCCGGATCATCGCGGGGTGGGCCTTGAGGCCGGAGACGGGAAAATTCTCAACCGCCCTCAAGGTTTGGATGCCGTAATAAGCCTCCCCCGGCACCCGCTTTTCGCCAAGGGAGTCCGTCTCGGTTCTAAAGGACGCTTTGGAGCGTCGGATTGATTTGGATGTATTCGGCATGGTTTTCGCCTCCGGCTTCAACCATTTCCGCGCAGACCCGCTTCGCGGGCGCCCCTGCTTGGTCATGGCGGGATTATTATAGTCTTTCCACCGCGTCCGAAGGGAGCCAGCCCTCCGCTCCTTCCTTGAGAACCCCGACCTCGATCCAGCCGTCCTTGTGGTCGAGAATCGTCACCCGGCGCCCCTCGGGCGCGGTGAAGCCGACGCTGAAGTTCCCGCCGGGGCCGCTGCGGATTTGGGCGTCCGCTTGGACGATGACCCCCGGATCGCGGGGCGCCGCCTCGACGCGCCCGAGCCACCAGAGCCCCAGGAGAGCCGCCGGCAACAGGCAAGCGAGCCCGGGCTTGAGCAAGGCTCCGAAGCCGCGCCGCGCAAGGAGGACGTGGAGGCCGAGAAGGATCAGGGCGGCCCACCAGAAAACCCAAAAAAGCCCGGAAAGCTCCCGGCGGCTGAGGCAATGAAAGAGATCGAAGATCAACGGAGGCATGCCATCCGGAATGAGCGACTCGCCCGCCTTTTGAAGAGAGAGGCCCAGGTTGTAGGTGATGTCCGCATCGCGCGGGGCGGCGTCGTAGGCCCGAAGGAAGCCGGCGACCGCCGGGCCGAGCTTGCCCTGCCGGTAGAGGCAGTCCGCCAGGTCGTAATGAAGGGCGGCGCTGCGGTGGTCGGCGGCCAGCAGAGACCGATAAGCGTCGGCGGCCCCTTCAAAATTTCCAGCGTCGTAGAGCTTTTGCGCCGCGAGCCACGATGCCGGCTGCGCCGCGGCGCGCAACGGAAAGCAACAGAAGGCCACGGCAAGCCACGGAAGGCCGGCTCTCATTTGAACGGCGCCCTCTCGATCGACTGGATGAGATTGCGAAGGGCCTCGATGGTCATGATGGTCTCGTCGGCGTCCTGGCCCGCCTTGGAGGGCGCGAAGCTCTGGCGGTCGAGGTCCTGCCAGAGGGCCTTCACGCCCTCGATGAGCTCGGGTTTGGAGTTCTCCCACCGCTGGCCCAAGAGCTCGACGGTCCGTTGCAGGGTCAGCCCCGCCGACGGCAGGTTGAGCTTGTCCGAGAGATAGCGCCGCAGCGTTTCCGAGAGAAGGGGCGGGACTTGAGGGGAAGCGCCGAGTTCGGAGGCGGACTTGAGCCGGGCTTGGGCGGCCTTCCACGCCTGGCGCGAGCGTTCGACGGCCGGATTCCTGGACTTGTGATCGCTGTATTTGGACCAGGCGAGAGCCAGGGCGAAGAAAGCCAGGGGGATCGCCTGGATGGGCGTCTTCAGGCGCGACATGGCGTCTAAGAGGCGGCTTGGAAGGGACTCGACGGGAGCTGTTTTAAGATATCGAATATCCTTTGAGACGGCGGTGAGCTCCGGAGCGGACGTCGAGATCGGAGCGGGAGCGCCTTTCGACGCCTCGCCCGGGGGGGCGGGAGAAACTTGCAGGGGCATGGGGGGCGTGCGAAGCGCTTTGTAGGATGCTCCGGCGGGGTCAAAGTAGGAAAAGGCGATGGAAGGAATCTCGAGATTCCCCGACACTCGCGGGACGATCAACGTTCTGAAGGTCGCGGCCCCCCCGACGACGTCGCCCTTTTTCGACGGATTGAAGGTGGCCGCCGTATCGTAGGACCGGAAGGAGGGAAGCGGCGGCAGCGTCGGGGCGGCGATCGACTTGAGGTTGCCCTGGCCCTGGACGGTCACGGTGAGGGTGACGGCGTCGCCGACCCGCGCCGTCGATCGGTCGAGAGTCGCGGCCAAGCCGAAACGGCCCACCGCTCCCGAGAAGCCGGAAGGTTTCCCTTTCTCCGGAAGCGCGCGCGCCTCGACCATGATCGGCCTCGATTGGAGAACCCTCGGCGTCCCCCCTCCCGCCTGCGAGAAGAACTTGTTGAAGAAGTCGGGGGAGAAGGGATCCCATGCGGCCTGATTTTCCACCTGGCAGCCGACCTTGGCCGGGCCGATCGAGGCCCGGCCCGCGCGCAGAGGGAAAAGCGCCGTCCGGATCTCGGAAAAATAGTAGCGCCGGCCGTTGACGACGCGCTCCCCATGCCGCTCCGGCGGGAGGTCCTCGGAGATGAAGCCCGACAGCTCG
>JAJYFI010000047.1 GCA_021790955.1 bacterium
TGGCCCTCGCCCGCCTCGCGCCGGGAATCTCTTGGCGGACCCTCCTGTGCCCCTGGACGGCGCCAAGCCTCGAAGCGATCCTAGCGATTCGGCCCGGTGACGTCGTCGTCAACGAGGGGGGCTCGGCCCGCGTTTCGGCGTCATGGAAGCGAAGTTCTCCCATCGCGCAGGACGAGGCCGGCCTCGGGCTGTGGGTCCGCGACGGAGGAACCTGGCGGCGCCGCGATTGGTCCGCGAAACGGCCGGGCGAGCTTGCTCGTGATTTTTCATCCATCTCGCGCCCTTTCGATTACGAACTTCGCTGGCAAGGAATCGCAAGCCGCCGCTATGCGATACTCTTGGCCGCGCCGCCGCGCTTCAAATCCGTGTCCGTCGCCATCGTCCGCCGCGGCCGCACGGCCGAGCGCCCGCTCGAGGCGGGGGAAACTCTCGTGGCGGCGAAGGGGAGCGCCTTGCGCTTCGTGGGGCTTCCGGACGGCGACATCTCGTCGGCGGAGCTTGCCGTTTCGGGAGAACCAGCCCCCTTGAGGATGCGGCGCGCCGGCGGGGCCTTCAAGGCCGAGATCCGCGCCCTTCGGGATGAAACCTTCTCCTTCCGCCTCCGCTCTCCCGACGGCCGGCGCAATCCCGACCCCCTCCAGTACGCCCTCCACGTCGTCGCGGATCATCCCCCCTCCATCGAGCTCCTCTGGCCCGACCGGCCCCTCGCCGCCCAGCCCGGCGCCGTCATCCACATCCTCTACCGCGCCGCGGACGACTTCGGCCTCCAGGAAATCGGCCTTCTCCTCCGGGCGACTGGCCGCCCAGCCGAGAAGCGCCCGATCGTCCGCTTCCATGAAGAGAAGCTGAACGTCCTCGACGAATACGCGTGGGACTTATCGGGATTCGGCGCCGGCGAAATTCATTTCCAATTGCGGGCCGTCGACGACGCCGGCCAGGAGAGCCTCTCCTCTGAGGGCCTCGTCGGGATCGTCGATTTCAAATCCCGGCACGAGCGCTCCCAAACCCTCCTTCACAAGGCTTTGGAGAATCTCGAGGCGTTCGCGAAGGCCGGCACGGCCGCCGGGGAAGCCTTCAAGAGCCTCGACCGCGCCGCGGCCCGCGAGCAAAGCGCGTCCCTCCTTAAGTCTTACCGGGCCTCGCAGCAGGCCCTTTCGGAGCTGGCGCAGGCCCTCGCCTCCGATCCCTACGCCCGCCCGGGACTCCAGGAGCAGGTCCAAGCCCTCGGCGCCCAGTTCTCGTCGCAATCCCGACAGGCGCAGCACGTGGCCGAGGCGGCGAACGCCGGGGATTTCAAAGAGGCTCAAAGCGCCCTGAAACCCTTGGACGGCTTGGCGCGCAAATCCCTCGCGGCCCTTCGCGGCGCCCAGGACGTCGCGGGCGTCGACCAATGGCGCGACCATCTTGAGGCCCTCGAGCAGGAGTCCCGGAGCTTGGCGGACGAACTCGCGCGGCTGAAAGGAAAGGCCTCCCGGGAGTCCCTCGCGAAAATCAACAAGCTTCTGGCGCGGGTGCGGGAGAAGATGGCCGCCCTCGCGAAAGCCGTCTCGGAACTTCCCCAGCCCGGAGCCTCCGCCGCGGACCAGGCCGCCCGTTCGCTGCCCTTAGGCGACGCCTTGCGCCGATTCGCCGCGCTCGAAAAGGCCCTCGCGGCGGGAGACCTGTCCCGAGCCGAGGAGCTCGCCCGCGCCCTGGCTCAAAGCCTTTCGGATCTCGACCGGGCGCTGGGCGAAGCGACCGCCGCCTCGGCCTCCTCGGATTGGGCTCAACAGGAGTCGGCGCGCCTGGACTCCGTCGAGGCGGCGTGGTCCGCGGCCGAACGAGCCCAGGAAAAAGCCGTGACGTCGGCGCAGGGACCGGCTCAGGAGAGGCTCTCCGAAATCATCAAGACTGAAGCCGATCTCCTCAAGTCCCTGGCGGGCCGTCAAAGCCTGCTGCTCTCCTCGGCCTCGGCCCGCGGGGCCTGGATGCCCCCCCCGCCTCTGGAGCGGATGCGGGGCGCTTTTCAGGAGCTCGAAAGCCGTCGCATCGAACGCGCCCCGGCGCTTCTGGCGGACCTGGTCGGAGAGCTGCGCTTTTTAGAAAGAGTCCGGGGCGACTCGCGCCGGGACTTCGAATGGTTCGCCCGCGAGGAGGAGCAGATCGCCAAGGCCCTCGAGCGGGGTCCGGCGCTTCCCCCGGAACAAGCGGGGGCTCCCGTGGAGGAAGCCCTCCGGCAAGGACGCCAGGCGGCCGCCAGGACGGGGGAGCTCATCGGCGGGCTTCAGTCCCTCGACGCCTCCTCGGGCGGCGCCTTCGGGGGGCCGCTCGATGGAGCCATGCGCGCCGGCGACGAGGAGGGCCGCTCGCTCAAGGCGCTTTCCCGCCCCGATTCCAGAACCGGGCTCGATCGCGCCCAATCCTCCCTCGCCGAGCTTCAAAAGGCCAAGCGCGGCTTCGAGCAGGCGGCGGAGCGCGAGAGAAGCTTCCTCAAGCGGCTCTCGCCGGGACCGCGGCCGAGCCTGCAAGGGGGCGTCTTCATGATGGGCGGGGCCGAATCCGGCGCCTTTGAAGGCCCGGTGCGGCTGCCCTCCCTGGATCAATACCAGCCTCCCAAGGAACTGCGCCAGGAACTCGAGAACTCCATGAAAGAAAAGCGCCCTCCCCTCTACGACGCTCTCATCAAGTCGTATTTCCGGCGGCTCTCCGAATGAACCCCGTGATCCCCAGGCTTCCCCCGAAAGCTCGCCCCCTCCTGCTCCGTATCGCGGCCCAGGCCCAAAGCTTGGCGCTGCCCCTTTACGCGGTGGGAGGCTGCGTTCGCGATTGGCTCCTGGGCCGCCCGACGCTCGACATCGACCTCGTCGTCGAAGGCGACCCCCGCGGGCTTGCCGAATGGGCGGCCAAGGCCTTCGACGCCCGGGCGGAATCCTTCGGCCAATTCGGGACGTGGCGGCTCCTCAAGAAGGACTGGAGGCTGGATTTCGCGCGTTCAAGGCGAGAAGAATATCCTGAGCCCGCCTCCCTCCCCCGCGTCTCCCCGGCGCCGATCGCGCAGGACCTGCTGCGACGCGACTTCACGATCAACGCCATGGCGCTCCTGCTGGGCGCCGAGGGGCCGGAACGGCTTCTCGACCCCGCCGGAGGGCTCGCCGACCTGCGGGCCGGACTTTTGCGCTTTCTGCACGCCGAAAGCTTCCGGGACGATCCCACGCGCGTCTTCCGGGCCGCCAGGTTCCTGGCGAGGCTGCGGCTCAAGCCGGCTCCCGGCCTCTGGGCTTCGGCCCGGGAGGCCCTGCGGCGAGGCTGGCCGGAACGTCTCTCTCGCCATCGGCTTCTTCACGAGCTTTGGCGCATCCTTGAGGAGAAAGACCCGGCGGCGGCGCTGGAGATTCTAGCGAGGCTGGGATATCTCGATGTCATCTTCAAAGGCCTGAGGCCGCCCCCCAAGGGGCTCTCTTCCCCCGAGGAGCGCCTGGGCGCCATGGCCCTCCAGCTCGGCCCCGGCGGCAAGGACTTTCTCGCCTCGCTGCCGATTGAGAAGAGCCTGGCCCTCCTCCTGCGCGAAACCCTGCTCGTCGCCGCGCATCGGCGCGCCCCGAGGAAAAAGCTTGCGCCGCTAAGCCGCAGACTTCTGAAGATCGTGTTTCCCCGCCTTCCTCGCGCGGCCCTCTCTCCCCTCGTCCTTGACGGAAAGGATCTGAGCGTTTGGGGGGCGCCCTCCGGCAGGGAATTCGGCGCGCTGCTCGAAGACGCCGCGAAGGCTCAGTGGGAAGGCCGCATCCGATCGCGCGCCGAGGCGATCCGTTGGCTCAAAAAGCGCCTTGGGGGACGATCAGGGGTGCGTCCCGCTGGCGACGGCTCTGCCTGAGACGATCATGTCGCCCAGGATCTCCACGCTTTCCTCGAGCTCGAGATCCGGGGTTGCGGCGGCGCCGGTGCTGGTCGCGACCGAAGCCGGAGCCGAGGACACGGCGGGAGGCGCCGCGGCCGACGGCGCGCCTTGCAGCTCCTCGAGCGTCACTTCCTTCGATTCCAGGTAAGGCGAGCGGTGGTGCGCCAGCACGGCGTCGCGGTGCTTCTGCCAGGCCTCCTCTTCGTTCTTCTCTTGAAGCCGCTTCTCCCAGACGAGGGATATCCTCTTCTCGTCCTTCGTCTTGCGGTAGCGCGCCATCTCTTCCCGCACCAGGGCGAAACCTTCCGAGGCGGCCACCCGCTTGGCGCTCTTGCTTTTGAGCCCCGGAGTTTCGGCTTGGACGTCGCCCGCCGGCTGGAAGGGCAGCGGGGCGATCTGGTCGAAGGGCAGCGCGTAGGGCAGGGAGGACTCCGTGAAATCCATCAGATCCTCGACGGAAGGCAGTTGGATGTCGGGTATGACGCCCTTCAGCTGCGTCGAGTGGCCGGTGATTCGGTAGAACTTCTGGATGGTGAGCTTGAGCGCCCCCGCTTGCCGCGCGGCCTCTCCCGATAGGTACCTGCCCAGCTCCAGCACCGCCTGGACCGTGCCTTTGCCGAACGTGTTCTTGTCCCCCACGATGACGGCACGGTCGTAATCCTGAAGGGCCGCCGCCAGAATTTCGGAGGCGGATGCCGAGGCGCGGTTCGTCAGGACGACGAGGGGGCCTTGGTAGAGCGGCCCCGATCCCGGCGCGCCCAGGACGCGGACCTCCCCCTCCTCGTCGCGCACCTGGACCGCGGGCCCCTTGGGGACGAAAAGCCCGGCCATCGCGATCGACTCGGAGAGGGATCCGCCGCCGTTATTGCGGATGTCCAGCACGACGCCGTCGACCCCCTGGCCCTCGAGATACCTGAGGAGCCTCATGACGTCCCGCGCCGAGCTTTTGGGCCTGAAGGACGCCTGCATGTCGAGGTAGAAGGAGGGCAGCGAGATGATCCCCACCGCGGCGTTTCCTCCCGAGGCCAGGCGGATCTTCACGATCCGCGCCTTCGCCTCCCTGTCCACGAGATTGATCTTGTCGCGCACCAGCCGGACGATGCGCCGTTGGGTCGGATCGGCGGCGACGGCGGGGATCACCTTGAGCCGCACGACGGAGCCCTTGGGGCCGCGGATGAGCTCGACCACGTGGTCGAGGCGCATCCCGATGACGTTCACGAAGGGTTCGTCTCCCTGCCCGACGGCCTCGATTTTATCGTTGGGCTTGAGGCTCTTGCTCTTCTCCGCCGGGCCGCCGGGGACCAGGCGCACGATCTTCGCGTAGCCGTCCTCGGAGGTGAGGACCGCGCCGATGCCGAAGAGGGAGAGGCCCATCTCGATATTGAACGTCTCACGCCGCGGCGGGCCCATGTAGTCCGAATGAGGGTCGTAGGCGTGGGTCAGGGCGAGGAGGTATTCCTCCAGGACATCGGCGCTCTCGAATTCCTGGTAGCTCTTGAAAAGACGGTCATAGCGTTTTTCGACATCGGAAACCGCGGCGTCCGGCTTGGTCTTGTTGAGGCGCTCCGCGATAAGATCGTATTTGACCCTCCGGCGCCAAAGATCCTCCGCCTGGGCCACGCTCGCGGGCCAGGGGCCGTCATGGCGGTCGAGAGTGATCCATTCGGGGGTCGTGAACTTGGTCTCCGAAGGCGCGTAACGGTGGATCCACCGGTCAAGTTCCTGGAGCCTCCCGAGGAACACCTTGAAAATCTCATAGGCGGGGGAGAGATCCCCGTCCTTGAGCCGCACGCCGAGGCCCCGGGCGTAGCTGGCCTTGAAGCCCCGCACGTCGGGCTCGATGAAGATCATGTGGTTGTAGTCGAGCGCGTCGAGGTAATTCTTGAGCATCCGTTCGGAGGTTTCGGCGTTGATCGGATGACGGTCGTAATGCTTGGTCTCGAGCAGCCTGGCCGTGACCTGGGCGATGACGGGGCCGAAACGAGTCGGCTCAAGCGGCGCCGAGACGGCGGCGGGCGCGGCCGGCCCCGCCGCAGCCGGACAAGGAGCGCACGGCAGCCACAACAAGCAAGCGGCGACCGCGATCGAAAGCCGCGGCTTCCCGCGACGGAGGGCCTTCACGTCTCGGGCTTGGGCACGGGCTTCGGCTTCTCGGCGAGAAACGCTTGCATCGCCTTGAGGCAATCGACGGCTCGCGGCGCTTCGCCGTAGGGGATGCGCACCCCTTTTTTCGACCAACCCTTATAGTTGGCGTCGTCGATCCATTCCCGGAGGTCGATCCCGACCGTATCGCGGAATCGCGCGACCCTGAGGACGAGCTCCACGCCGACCCGCCGGGTAAAGCGGGCCAGCTCCTTTTCCGGCGCCTCGGCCCCGTCCCGCGGCAGCGTCTCCAGGGCCTTGATCATCCCCGCGACGATCTCCGGCGTCAGAGTCACGCCGGCCTTCGTCGGACCGGTGTACTCGCCGCTCTTCAGGAACGTTCGGATCGACACGTAGGGATGGCCCCGGTAAACGTCGGCGTAAAAGACCAATTCGGTCGATGGGGAGATCGATATCCGTCCGAACTCCTTGACGGGCTTGAATGACGGGCTGCCGGCCTTCGCTGGAGTGTCGTCTGGCATAAGTCGAGAAGGATGCGTCCCCATCGCTAGTATACCGAAGTCCGAGCGCCAAGTCGACTGAGCATTTTTTGTATCAGCCATCTGTAGTATAGTGTGTCGATGAGCGTCACTTCCTCTTTCGATCCCGAGTCGTTCGATCGCGAGTCGGCCGGCGTTTGGAACAAAGCAGCGCAACACTACGACCAGCTAAGCCGACTCCTCTTCGGCGCCGTCACCCGCGATTTCATCGCCTTCTCGGGAATCCACCTCGGCGAACGCATCCTGGACGTCGCCTGCGGCCCAGGCTCGGCAAGCCTCGCCGCCGCCGCGGCGGCCGGCTCCACGGGGACGGTCGCCGCCGTCGATTTTGCGGCCCAGATGCTGGAGCTCGCCGCAGCCAGGCCCAAGCCGCAGGCCGCGGCTCCCATCGACTGGCGCCGCATGGACGCCCAACGCCTTGACTTCCCAGACGCCTCCTTCGACGCGACCATCTGCCAACTGGGCCTCATGCTTTTCGCCAGGCCCCGCCAAGCCCTTCTCGAGATGGCGCGAGTCGTCAAAGCCGGCGGCCGCGTCGCCTGCCTGGTCCAAGGCGAAGCCGACAAAATGCTCTTCACGAGCCTGCTCAATAAGACCATGGTCAAGCACGTTCCCGAACTTAAGATCCCGGGAGCGCCGACGATCTATGATTTCGGCCCTCCGGGAATCCTGGAGGACGCGCTGTCCCGGGCGGGGCTCGGCCGCATCGACTCCCGACGGCTCTCAGGAACCTTCCATTTCAAGTCCCCGGAGGACTATTGGGAGACGATGGCGTCGGGAGCGGGCCGCACGGGCGTCCTGATCCAAGGGCTTTCCCCCCGAAAGCGGGACGCCCTCAAGACGGAGGTCATGGTGAAATCCGCCGCTTACCGATCGCCGGCCGGCTTCGACATCCCCTACGAATTCGTCATGGCCCGCGGCGTCAAGACGGCCGGCGCCGGGCGAGGAGACGGCGCGCCGCGCGCCTGAGCTCCGCCAAGTCGAAGGGCTTCGAAAGGTACGGCAGTCCTGTTTCCTTGAGAAACTCGAGGACGCGCGGGTTGAGGATGTCCCCCGTGATGACGAGAAACCGGGAGGCGTAGCCGGGGTCGTGAGCGCGGAGAGCCTCATAGACCTGGGAGGCTTTCGTTTTTTCCATCTCGAAGTCGCTGATGACGAGGTCGTAGGGCCGCTCCAGCGCGAGCTTCGCGGCGTCGGAGGGCGGGGCGATGTCGACCAGCTCGCCGTCGTCTCGCAGGCAGCGCGCGACGATCTCGGCGAGATCCTTCTCGTCATCGACCACGAGCACCCTGCGTCCGGGAACCACCGGAGGCTCCTCCCCCTTATTTTGGCGGGAATCGAGCGCGGCGAGGATCTCCTCGGAAGGCTGCGGGAGGAACACCCGGAAGGCGGCGCCCCCCGTTTTGAGGTTCTCGAAGACGATCGTTCCGCCGTGCTCCTCCGCGATCTGCCGACAAATCGACAGGCCAAGCCCCGTTCCCCGGCCCGGGTCCTTTGTCGTGAAGAAGGGTTCGAAGAGGCGAGACCACGCGGCTTCGGGCACCCCGGGACCGTTGTCCTCGACCGCGATTTCCGTTCCCTCCCGGATATCCCGGGTACGGATGGCGATCCTTTTTCCTTCCGGACGCGGAGGCATCGTCTCCATGGCGTCGCAGGCGTTGTTGATCAGGTTCACCAGGATTTGGACCACCTGCTGGGAGTCGGCGACCACTTCGCCGAGCGGTTCGGGGCGGAGAAGGCGTTCGGGGCGGCAGTGCTCAAGCTGGTGGTGAAGGGGTCGCCGCCGGCGAACAATATGCCCTGAGCCGCTGGCAGATGGCGGGTGATGAACAGGCACCAGATCACCACCGAGCCCATGAGCTGGCCATTCATTCCATCGGCCATATTGGCCGCGTTGATGAACCCGATTACGGTGACCGTCGTTACCGGAATGGCCAGCAGGCCCAGCGAGACATCGAACTCGACGCCAGCAAGGTCGAAATGCAAGGCGTGCAGGATGAAGAGGGGGCGGAGCGCAAAAGTGCAGCCCAGAATTGCCAGGAAGGCCGCCAGCC
>JAJYFI010000048.1:0-5963 GCA_021790955.1 bacterium
ATCATCCCGCAGCGTCCGCTCCGCGCCGGCGAGGGACGCGGAATCCCCCATGCGGAAGACCGTCAGCATGGCCTGGGCGCCAAGGATCTTCTTTTGGATGTCCGCCTGGAAGCCGTTCATGACGGAGAGCGTCGTGATGAGCGCCGCGACGCCGACGGAGACGCCGGCGATGCCTATGGCGGTTGTTAGGACGGCAAAAAGACCCTTGCGCTTGGCCTTGAGGTAGCGCCAGGCCATGAACAGCTCAAGGGGCATTGGGTTCCGATTTGAGAATGGGAAAAAGGATGACGTCTCGAATCGAGGAGCGCCCGGCAAGAAGCATGACGAGCCTGTCGATGCCGATGCCGATGCCGCCCGTCGGCGGCATGCCGCATTCCAAAGCTTCGACGAAGTCCTCGTCAAGGAGCTCCGCTTCCTCCTCGTGCTCCTCGGTGCGCCGGCGGGCCTGTTCGGAGAAGCGTTCGCGCTGGTCGAGGGGATCGTTGAGCTCGGAGTAGGCGTTGGCGATCTCTTGGGAGAAGGCGAAGGACTCGAAGCGCTCGACGATGGTCCCGCTTGCCGGCTTGAGCTTGGCGAGCGGGGTGATGGCGGCCGGATGGTCGAAGAGGAGCACGGGCTTCGCCTCGCGCTCCAGCTCGGGGAGAATCTTGGCGTCCATGATGCGCTCAAAAATTTTAGCGTTGGGGGCGCCCTCGAGGGAGCCCAGCCCCGCGCGCTCGCCCACGCGGCGCAAGGCGGCGGCGTTGAAGCGCAGCCCTTCGAGGACCGCATCGAGGGGCTCTCCCAGTATTTTCTGCCAGAGCTCGGGGAGTCGAACGCGAGGGAAGGGGGGGCGCAAATCCACCGTCCGTTCGTTTTCGGTGACCTCGCTGATGCCCAGGGCTTGCGCGCAGTTGCCGACGATCCGTTCGAAAAGCTCTGCCATCCCGTTGTAGTCGGTGTAGGCTTGGTAGGCTTCGAGCATCGTGAACTCGGGGTTGTGCTTCGTATCGATTCCCTCGTTGCGGAAAATCCTGCCGATCTCGTAGACCTTTTCGAAGCCTCCGACGATCAGCCTTTTGAGATAAAGCTCCGTCGCGATGCGAAGCACCATGTCGCGCTTGAGAGCGTGGTGGTGGGTGGCGAACGGGCGGGCCGACGCGCCCCCGGCCTGCGGAAGGAGGATGGGGGTCTCGACCTCAAGAAAGCCCGCCGCGTCGAGGGTCGCCCGCACTGTTTTGACGATGATCGAGCGCTTTTCGAAATCGGCGCGCACGTCGCGGTTGGAGACGAGATCGAGGTGTCGGAAACGATAGCGCGTTTCGACGTCCTTAAGGCCGTGCCACTTTTCCGGAAGGGGCCGCAAAGACTTGGAAAGCAGCGACAAGCCGGACACGGCGATCGTCGGCTCCCCCGTCCGCGTTTTAAAGACGTCGCCCGAAACGGCAACGAAGTCCCCCAGGTCGATCCCTTTTTTAAGAAGGGCGAAGGATTCCGGCGGCATGGCATCCCTTTTGAAATAGGCTTGGCAGCGCGCCGAGCCGTCCTCCAAGTGGGCGAAAGCGGAGCCGCCCATGTCGCGAAGGGCGACAATGCGTCCGGCAGTTTCAACGGCGGCGGAGGCGTGTTCGCCCGGCTTGAGCGGAGAGGCCATATCGAGCGCTTGGAGCAGCGTATGGGTGCGCCGACAGCGAGCCGGGTAGGGATCGAGGCCTTCCGAGCGCAATTGCCGCAGTTTGGCCTTCTTGCCCGCCAGGATCTCCTCGATCGTGCGCGAGGGCTGGGCCGGCGCTGCTGGGGGCGTATGGCGCGAAGGAGGCGCGCCCTCGGGGGTGGGGCGGCTCAGCGGCTTGTCCCCGCGATGATTCCCGCGATGAGGCTCTTGAGCCTCTTCGGTTCAAAGGGCTTCTGAACGTAGGCCGCGACGTTGGGCGCCACTTGGAAAAGATCGCGCATTTTCTCGCCCTTGGCCGTCAAAATCAAAACGGGGATGACGCTCGTCTCGGGATGGCTTTGCAGCCGCGTGTTGAGGGTATGGCCATCCATCACCGGCATCATGATGTCGAGGATGATCAGATCCGGCCGCGGGGCCCCCGGGTCGGGGGGCTCGACGCCCAGGCGCTCGAGGGCGACTTGGCCGTTGGAGGCCTCCAAAACACTGTATCCTTCCTTTTCCAGCAGGAGCTTGAGGAGGGCGACGATGTCCGGCTCGTCGTCAACGACCAGGATCGTCGCCATGTTAGTGCGGCGAGTCGCCCAGCGGCAGGGTTTGCGCGACCGCGTCGCGCAGGGCCTTGGGATTAAAGGGCTTTTCGATGAATGCCTTGATGTTGGCGGACATCTTGAAAAGGTCCCGCGTGCCTCCTCGGGCGGTCAGGATGATGAGGGGGATCTGCCGCGTCCTGGAATTCTCGATGAGGCGCGCCGTCATGGCGTGTCCGTCGAGCACCGGCATCAGGACGTCGGAGATGATGAGGTCCGGCAACGGCTTTTCGGCCGCGGGGTCCACCCCGACCAGCGCGAGCGCCTCGGCGCCGTTGGCTGCCGTCAGGACCGTGTGGCCGCCAGCCTCCAGGATCGCCCGCATGAGCGTTCGGATATCCTCCTCGTCGTCGACGACCAGGATTTGAGCCACGAATCAGATTTTAACAGGTTCCGGGGTCTTTCTCAAGACGGATAAAATCTGCCCTTTGGGACAGGTATAGTCGCCGTTGCGGCCCTGGCAGGCGACTCCCTCGGCCGTTTCGTCGCTGAGATCCCTGATTCCGGGATCGGCGCCGCGTTCCATAAGCGAGGCGACCACGTCCAATTGGCCCATCAAGGAGGCGTTATAGAGAGGCGTCTGGCCATATTGGTTCTTGGCGTTGGGATTGGCGCCGCGGGAGAGGAGGAATTTCACGACGTCCCAATGGCCTAGCTCCGACGCGGCGTGAAGGGGGGTGTCGCCTTTCTTGTTTTTGACCGTGACGGAGGCGCCTTTTCCGGCCAGATAGCGCACGACGGCCAGGTGCCCGAACTTGGCCGCCGAATAAAGCGGGGTGTCGCCATCGGCATCCGCGGCGGAGACGTCCGCCCCATGCCGGACAAGGGCCCGGACCACCTGCGGGTCTCCGCCTTGAGCCGCGGCGTGGAGGGGGGTGACCCCGCGTTTGCTCTTGGCGGCGGCCTTCGCTCCGTGCGCCAGAAGGTAGCGAACGATGTGCAATCGGCTGTTGAAGGCGGCCCAATGCAGCGGCGTGTAGCCGTCATGATCGGCGGTCGAAGTATCGGCGCCTTGCTGGATCAGGTATTCAACGACCGGAAACCGTCCCTGCTGCGCCGCCCATTGGAGGGGCGTGTAACCCTCGTTATCCCTGGCGGCGATGTCGGCCCCCGCCTTGAGAAGATGCTTGACCGCGGTCAAATGGCCCAGCGACGCGGCCCAGTGCAGCGGCGTATAGCCCTCGTTGTTCTGCGCTTGCAAATCGGCGTGTCGTTCGATCAGGTAGTCGAGAAGCGGAATGTTCCCTTTGTTGGCGGCGAAATGGAGAGGGGCGTTGCCTTGGGAATTTTTGGCGGAGACATCCGCGCCTTGCATGACGAGCTTCTTGACGAGAGGGAGATCTCCCTTTTCCGCGGCTTCGAGGATCTGCTGGTCAGGGGTGGCCGGCTCGTCTGCGGCGAAAGCCCGGGAGGAGAAGGCGAGGGCCCAGACGGCGATGAAAATGGCCGAGCCTCTCTGGAACATGGCGCTGATTATACTTTGATACGATGGGCGCGACAATGAGGAAGGACGTGAAGAGACTTCGCTTCCGGGCGACAATCCTTGCGGCGGCCGCCTTCTCCTCCTGCACGAACGTCTACGTCGTCAGGCCGTTTGCGCCAGTCCCGTCGGTCTCGGGGGCGCCCAAGACCGCTCAGACCGTCCATCTGATCATCGCGAGGGAGGCTGGGGCTCGGGAGGTGGCGATCGGCGCCGGGTTTTTCAGCAAGAACTGGATTCGCGCCTCTGACGCTTTTCGGAACTCCTTGCAAGCGGAGTTTTCCGCCTACTTCTCTTCAACGGCCGTCGTCCCGTCGGCGCGCGGGCTTGGCCAAGAGGAGCTCGCGGTCTACCCGGCGGCGTGGCTCGAATGGAAGGGCGTCTTTTTCCCATCGGGCACCCTGGTGCTGGAGCTCCGGCTCAAGAACTTCAAGCCCGGCCGGGAGATCGTGCTGATCTCGAGCGCGGCCTACCGGCCGTCGGGCTCGTGGTTCGTGCCGTTGTTCATCCCTTTCTGCGACCCGCTGATTCCCTCCTGCAACTTGTATGAACGCCGGATGACTCAAGTCAGCGGCCGAGCCCTGGAGGCGGCCCTCGGCCGGGCCATGGCGACCACGGCCCCGGCGGTGGCGATGATCGCCGAATGGCGCTCGGCCTATGACGCGATATCCCGCCTGAGGCGTGAAGGCTTCTCCCGAGAGGCCCTCTCCAGGGCGGAGGCGGCGATCGCGCGCTTCGGTTTCGATTCCGACCTTGGGATGGCGGCCGCCCTCGCCGCGCGAGATTCGCGCCGATTCTCGCTGGCGGCCGCCCTCCAAGCCCGGGCCTTGAAGCTCGCGCGGCTTGTGGAGAAGTCCAAGCCGCTGCCCGTCCAGACCGCCTTCGGCTTCGCGGGCGCGCCGAATATCGGCTACCTGGAGGATTCAAGAGAGGAGAGAGTCCTCGCGGTCACGGGACTCCTGCGCCTTCGCGGCGTCCGCGTCGATCCCGCCTGGTGCCTGAAGGATCGATGCTGGGCCGCGCGGGTGTCCCAGGTGAGGCCGTTGAGCCCGGCGTGGCTCCTTGGTCTTGAGCCGGACGAGAAGCTCTTGGGCGGCATGGAACGCCATGCGCCCGATTTCGCGCTTCGTTTTTTCTTCGCCGCCTATCCGGGAGAGATCGTCCCCGTCGTGGCGCTGTAGTTCGTCGCCTCGGGACGATGTTTCCTACAATAGCGCCATGATTGAGGTGCGGGAGCTGGTCAAAGAATACGGGCCGTTCCGCGCGGTCGACCGAATCTCCTTTTCCGTTCCCCGCGGGCGGATTTTCGGCCTTCTCGGCCCCAATGGAGCCGGCAAGACGACGACGATCAAAATGCTCACGACCGCCCTTAAGCCCAGCTCCGGCCACATCTCGATCGACGGGCACGACCCCCGGCGCGAGCCCGACGAGGTGCGGCGCTCCTTTGGCATCGTTTTTCAGGATCCCAGCCTCGACGAGGACTTGACGGCCCTCGAGAACATGGAGTTCCACGGCGTCCTCTATGGCGTGCGCTCTCCCGAGCGCCGGGAGAGGATCGAGAAGCTTTTGCGCTTCGTAGGCCTTTGGGAGAGGCGCAAGGCCTACGTCAAGCAGTATTCGGGGGGGATGAAACGGCGGCTCGAGATCGCGCGGGCTCTTCTCCACGAGCCCAAGATCCTTTTTCTCGACGAGCCGACGCTGGGGCTCGATCCGCAAACGCGCAATCATATCTGGAGCTACGTGGGCAGCCAAAGCAGGGAGAAGGGGCTGACCGTGCTCTTTACGACCCATTACATGGATGAAGCGGATAAAATCGCCGACGATCTGGCCGTGATCGACCACGGACGCGTCGTCGCCGAGGGGGCGCCGGGAATCATCAAGGAGAGGGCGGGAAAATCTTCCCTTGAAGAGGCCTTCATCTCCCTGACGGGCCACTCGATCCGGGACGAGGAGGGCACGAGTGTCGACCAAATGAGGCTTGGACGTCGCCTTTGGAGACGCTGAGGCTCCGATGAAGGCCATTTACATCATTTGGCTCAGGCAAGTGAAGCGCCACGCGCGCTCCCGAGCCCGAATGATAGGAGCGTTGGGGCAGCCGCTGCCTTTTTTATTCGCCATGGGCTTCGGCTTCGGACCGATCTACCAGAAGGCCCAGGGAGCGAGCTATCTCCAATTTTTGGCGCCTGGCATCGTCGCCATGCCGATCCTATTTACGGCCGTTTTCTCCGGGATCGAACTCGTT
>JAJYFI010000048.1:5973-8429 GCA_021790955.1 bacterium
TTAAAGGAAACGCTCGTCGCTCCCGTGCCGCGTCTTCATATTGTTCTGGGACGCATTCTGGGCGGAGCGACGGTCGCCGTCGTCCAAGGGGTCATCATGTTGCTGGTCTGCGTGGCGACGGGCTTCCGTCCCTCGAGCGGCCCTTCCATCGCCGGGGCCGCTCTCATGATGTTCTTGATAGCCGTCCTGTTCGCCGGGATCGGCACCGCCATCGCATCCCTCGTTGAGGACATGCAGGGCTTCCCGCTGATCATGAATTTCCTGGTGGTTCCCTTGTTTTTCTTCTCGAACGCGCTTTTCCCCATGCAGGGGGCCCCTCGGCTTCTCCGCCTCGTCCTGAGCCTCAATCCCGTGACCTACGGCATCGACGGGCTCCGGGGCTCGCTCGACGGTTCCTTTCGCTTCGACTTGGGAACGGACGCCGCGATCCTCGGCGCCCTCGCGGCCTGCGTCGTCGCTTTCGCGAGCTGGCTTTTTTCCAAAATCCAAATCTAATAGAATGCGCGCATGAGCAAAGAACGGACGTTGGTCTTGATCAAGCCTGACGGTCTTTTCCGCAAGCTGACCGGTCTCGTCATCGACCGGCTCGACGCCGCCGGACTCGAGCTGGCGGCGGCCAAGATGGTGGCCGTCTCCGAGTCGCTGGCCAAGGAGCATTACGCGGCTTTGAAGGACAAGCCCTTCTTCGCCGACCTCATCCGCTATATCCGCGGGGAATTCCACGGCCTCAAGGACCATCGCGTGCTCGCCATGGTCTATCGGGGCGACAACGCCATCCGCCGAGTCCGCGAGGTGGCCGGAGCGACGAATCCCGAGGACGCGGCGCCGGGGACGTTGCGGGGGTCCTTTGGCCGCATCACCACCAAGGGACATTTTGAGAACGTTCTTCACGCCTCTTCCGACCCCGCGGACGCCGAACGCGAGGTCAAGCTCTGGTTCAAGCCGGAGGAAATCCTCCCGTGAGGCGCCGGGGGGGTGCCTTCGTCGCGCTTCTGCTTTTC
The DNA here is from genome assembly GCA_021790955.1 of bacterium. Lineage (GTDB taxonomy): Bacteria > Elusimicrobiota > Elusimicrobia > UBA1565 > UBA9628 > JAJZAK01. The sequence goes on from JAJYFI010000048.1 coordinate 6,975, forward strand.
GTGGGAGCGAGCGCGAAGGCCGCGCGGGTTCCCGTCGCCGTCGTGACCGACGACAGTTGGACGATCCACGGCGACTATTATCCCGCGCAGCCGGGCCGCAAGACCGTCGTGCTCATTCACGGGGCCGGCGAGCGGCGCGGGATGTGGCGGGGGCTTGAAGCCCGTCTGCGACGCGCGGGTTGCGGCGCCCTCGCCGTCGACCTGCGAGGATACGGCGAAAGCACCCTGGCGCCCGACGGCTCGACCGTGACCTTCCATCAGTTCAAGACGAGCCGCGCCCGCAACGATTACGCCGAGATGCGCCGCGACGTCCAAGCCGCGGTGGGCTACCTGCGGTCCCAGGGAGTCCAAGACGCGGACATCGGTCTCGTCGGCGCTTACGTCGGCGGGACCTTGGCGCTTAAATACGCCGTGCTGCATTCGAGCGTCTCCTTCGTCGCGATGCTGGAGCCGGGCATGAGCTACGAGAACGTCCCTACCGTCAACGCGCTGCGGGCCTACAAGGACAGGCCGATCCTTCTGCTTTATTCGGACCGGAACAAGACATCCTCCCGAGCCGTTCCGATCCTCTATGAGTTCGCCAAGCGCGCGGCGGGTCCGGAGAAAGCCGCGCTCCTTAATATCGGCTCCAAGCGCCTGACGGGTTCCTGGAGCACGAAGGCGCTCTTCGACTGGATCGAGGACCCCGACAAGGCGCGCCGAGAGTTCGCCCTCGCCGCCTCGTCGGCGACTCCGCCCGCGCCCGCGGCCAGCTCGGCGACCGTATCCCTGCCCGTCCCGGGGCAGCTCGCGCCGGCGGGTATTCCCTAGTCTCGGCGGCAGGCGATGCCCGGACGGCCGATCTATCGCCGCTACCGGCTTCTGGAGACGGAAAAGCCCAATCCCCGCAGCAGGAACGTCGATCTTTTGAGCGCCCTCGGCATCGTCCGGCTGATGAACCGGGAGGACGCCAAGGTGGCGTCGGCGGTCGGCCGCCAAGCGAGGGACATCGCGAGGGCCGTGGATCTCATCGTTGAGAGCTTGCGGCGGGGCGGGGCGCTCAAGTTCGTGGGGGCGGGGACGAGCGGCCGCCTCGGCGTGATCGAAGCGGCCGAATGCCCGCCGACCTTCCAGACGCCGCCAAGCCTCATCAGGGCCGCTATCGCCGGCGGACCGGGCGCTATTTTCCGCTCCCGGGAGGGAGCCGAGGACGACGCTTGGGCGGGGGAGGCGGCGGTCCGCGACCTGCGCCAGGGGGATGTCGCCGTCGGGATCGCGGCAAGCGGGATGACGCCGTACGTTTTGGGGGCGCTTAGGGCCGCGCGCCGCAGGCGCGCGCGGACGATCCTCGTCACTTCGAGCGCCCGGAGGGCGTCGCGCCCGGCCGATATCGTCATCGCCCTCGCCGTGGGGCCCGAAGTCATCGGTGGTTCGACCCGTCTTAAGAGCGGCAGCGCCGCCAAGATGGTCCTCAAT